>JAEZKY010000381.1 GCA_023435985.1 Bacillota bacterium
AAAGCTCTAATGGTACAATCAGCTTCTTATAAATCTTACTAGATAGTATAACATTAGTTAAAGTTACTACTATCAGCGATATAATGATAACAATAACAATATAACTAATTACAAATGTCGACATTTCGTCCTTCATGTCAAATCTTACAGGTTTATAGTTAGAATTTATTGCTATAATATTTACAATTTTATCATCTTTTTTAAAACTGTTTTTAACCAATGAAGTTGAATTCATTTCCAATACCAATGAATTAGACTGAAAAATCATATTATCCCCTATGTTTGAAAGCGCATCCTTATCTTCATCTGTAATATTAGATGACGTTATTGCTCCATCATACGTAATTATTAAATGATATCCTTTAGGTTCGAGAAACTTCTGTAAACTTTGTGTCAAATTTTCAATATCATCTTTATTTTGAATTTTTCGCAAATCTGGTCTTAGATTCTGCTGAATGAAATATGCATTTTGTTCCAGTTCTCTATCGCTTTCAAATTTTCTTTCATATGCTGCTGAAAACGGTATATTCATTATACCTGCAATAATAAAAATAATAATAACTGGTATAATTAACATAAGAATATTTGAAATTGTTAATCTCTTTTTTATTTTCATAGTAATTCCTCTACTAAAGTCTTATCTACGAGTAAATTCGATAAGTCTATTTTTTCTGGATTAGTAAGTAAAGAATAATCCTTAATCCATAGACTTTCATCCACTATTCTACATTCACTAATTGCAATACTAGGCTCTTCATCATAAACTTCTTCTAATTCTTTATTTTTAGTAAGAACTACAATTCTTCTACATGGTTCCTCATGCATGTCATATATATTAAAAAAACTATTATAAGAATCAAAGTCTTTTACTGATGTAACAACCTTTAAAAATAAATTATATTTTTCAGCTGCTTCCTTTGCATTAATATACGCTCTATTCATTTTACCTCTCCTTGCATTAATATTTAAATAATTATCTCACAGGGTCATACTCATTTCAATATTGAGCTTAGATTTCCTTTTTAGGCAGAAAAGTTCTTCCTCTTTAAGATACCTCCATTTACCACTTTCCATATTATCTATAGTAACATTCATAATTCTAATTCTCTCAAGTTTTATTACTTTATATCCTAAAGCACCACACATTTTCCGAATCTGCCTATTTACCCCCTGAGTTAGAACTATTTTAAATGTATTCTCATTAACTTTACTGACCTTGCAGAGTCTAGTCATTATCTTAGCTTTTTTATTTTCTTTTATTACACTTAACTCTTTTAATGGAATGGTTTCAAGATTCTTTATCTTAGACTTGCAACTTGAAAATTCTTTACATTCAGAATTTTTATACACACCTAATGTATCTGATACTCTCTTAATTCCAGAACTTTCTTCTCCTGAAATTTTAACTCCTGAAGCCATTAATTCAAGAAAACTGTCATCAAAACTTTTATCAACTTGGACAATGTATTCTTTCTCATGCATATTATCAGCTTCTAAAATTGCATTAGCTAATTCTCCATCATTAGTCATAATTATAAGTCCTTGAGATTCCTTATCTAATCTACCAACTGGAAAGATGTATTCAGGATAATTAATAAAATCAATTATGTTTCCTTCTACCTTTCCAGCTGTGCACGTAATGCCAACTGGTTTATTAAGTGCAATATACACTTTTTCTTTTCTTGAAATTGGTTTGCCATCAAGAAGAATTTCATCACTTTCCTCTACCCATTGCCCTAAAATACAAATTTCTCCATTCACCTTGATTCTTTTTTCTTCTATTAATTTATTCGTTTCTTTTCTTGAGCAAATTCCATAATTACTAAATAATTTATTAATCCGCATTTTGATATTGCATCCTTTCGTTTATCTATCAAATATTATACTTTTCACAACTGCAAAGGCTTCTCTTGTATAGGTTATAGGAATTAAATACCATACTGTTGTACTTGAATAATTGTCAAATTTTACATATCCATTTCTTTTAGCTAAAATGGTGCTTCTTAATGCATGAAAATCTGTTGTAATTATTTTAATACTAATTTCATTTAATGGTCTTCCACTAAATCCTTCTATCTTCTCTTTAGAAAACTTAAAGTTTTCATTTGTATTTTGAGATTTATCTTCAATTAATATTTTATTTTTATCTATTCCTCTATCTTGCAAATATATACTCATAGCATGAGCTTCAGGCAAATATTCATCATTTCCCTTTCCACCAGACAAAACAATATAAGCATCTTCATCTTGCTTTAAACACTTTATTGCTGCCTCAAGCCTTCCTTGAAGTATTAAACTTGGTGTTTTTCCATTTGAAAGTCCTGCCCCCAATACTAAAATGTAATCAGTTTTTTTTTCGCTATTTTTCGGATAACTTATTATAGCTGTTTCTATTCCCAAGAGACAAATAAGTAAAATACATATAATTATCTGAATCCATTTAAATATTTTAAGTAAAACTGAATTTCCTTTAATTTTAGCTTTAATAAAATGATATCCAATCATAATAATTCCTAAAATTATAATTGGATAACTAAATGCAATTTTTGTACTGCTTATTAAATTTACTGCTACCACATATGAAATTAGTAATCCTCCCAATAAAATATCCCAAAATCTCCTCATGACTCTTCCCCCATAAATTTATTAATTACAATAATATAAAATATGATTTTAATGATATTGTACCTTAAAAATAATTAAAATAAAGGACATACATTTATTATTATACAAATTCTAGTTTAATCTTCTAGAATTCATACATCTTTAATAAAATACACGCCCTCTTTTCGTAGATATAAAAATTTTCCTCATAGTTTAGTATAATTGTTTATTTCATTTAAACTTTCATGTGCACTGTACCAGAAATCACATGTTTAAAGTTAGATATCCATAACAATTAAATTTCATTATTTATTAGTTAATAATTTACCTATTTCTTCGTTTGTAAATTCATATTTTGTGTTGCAGAAATTACATACAATCTCTTCTGTCTTGTTATCATCATATATTTCTTGAAGTGTCTCTCTTCCAACAGAAATTAAAGCTCTTTCAACTCTGTCTCTAGAACAGTCACACTTATATTCAGGGTTCAAGGAATCTAATATTTTTAAATCCATTCCATCAAAAATGTATTCTAAAATTTCTTCTACAGTTTTTCCTTCACTTATTATAGTAGTTATAGGCGGAATTTCTTCTAATCTATAAGTTATAATATCTGCTAGAAGTTCATCTGCACCTGGCATCATTTGAACTATAAAGCCTCCTGCAGCTTTTATAGATAAATCTCTGTCAACTAATACACCAAGTGATACTGCTGATGGTGTTTGTTCAGATACAGTGAAATAATATGCAAAGTCATCTCCTATCTCACCAGTTTGTATTGGTACTTGTCCTACATAAGGATCTTTTAATCCTAAATCTTTTATTACATATAAAATTCCATCTGTTCCAATAGCTCCACCAACATCTAATTTTCCTTTTTCATTTAGAGGTCTGTCAATATACGGATTTCCGATAAATCCTTTAACAAATCCCTTGCTATTACCTGTTACTGTAATTCCTTTAGCTTCCCCCTTTCCATCTATCTTTAACGTTATTGATTCCTTTTCATTTTTTAAGGTAGTTCCTATTAACACTCCTGCAGTTAACATTCTTCCAAACGCTGCTGCTGCCACTGGTGTACAATCATGTATCTTACAGCCTTCATTTACCAAATTAGTGGTAATACCACCGATTATTCTCACCATTCCACCTTTAGCCGTTGCTCTAACTATTTTATCTTGCATAATTAATTCATCTCCTAATTCATGTAAATTACAATTATCTACTTTTACAACTTTAAATTTTTTTCATGTATCTAATTCGTCTAATACTATTTTGTTACAATATAAAGTATTCTTTCGCTATTTTCCTTTACACCTTTATCCGAATACCCTTCAAATTTATTAACAATCTTGAGTTTACATTTTTTTAAGGCTTCTTCTATGTATTCTTCAGTATAAGCCTTTTCAAAATGTTCTTCTTCAAATTTTTCATAAAGATCATTTTCTGTCTTAACAAAAAAAGTTAAAAACATGTTTAATATATCATCTTCAAATGAATTCTCCCATGTATAAAAAATTTCATCTGAACTATATGTATATATATTATTTCCAAGAATTGTAGATAATTTATAATATGAATTTATATCAAAAATAAATAATCCATCCTCTTTTAAATGCTCATATACACTAGAAAAATAATTACTTAAATCTTCATCTTCTGTTATGTAATTAGTGGAATCTAAAACAGAAGTTATGAGATTAAATTTCCTATTCAAACTTAACTCACTCATATCTTGACATATTACTTTTGCTTTGATTCGATTTTTCTTAAATTTATCGAAAGCTATATTTAGCATATCATTTGATAAATCCACTGCATATATATTTTTAAAATATTTTGCTACTCTTACAGCTACATTACCTGTTCCGCAGGCCAAATCTAAATAATCCTCAAAATTTATATTATTCTCATTACATAATTTTATAACTTTTTCTGCAACTTTATCATAATTAATATCTTCATATATTAATTCATCATATATATTTGCAAATTCTTTATATGCCATGTAATTTATCACGCCCTTACTTTAACTTACTAATTCATCTAGTATATTATATCGTAATTATTTTCTTAGTCAAATTAGTAATTACTTTCCAAGGGCCTATTTCATATTTTCTTTTTTTCTTTTAGCCATTATTCCACCAATTCGTCCAGTTTCTTCAGCTGATAATCCTCCCCAGCCTTCTCTTTTAACCTTATCAGTTAATCCAAGTTCTTCTGCTATTTCATACTTGACTTTCTCTCTCATTTTTTCAGACTCTGTAAGTTCTTTATTTGCCTTAATTTTTGCCTTTATTATCTTTTTTATAGATTTATCACTCATTTCTAATTATCACCAACCTCATATTTTTTTATCATTACTATTATTTCCGTCTATTTATTTAATATCCCTATAAAAATATATTTTCGCAAAAGTAGTTTATTTTTCTTATAAAAGTTAGATGCCAATTATATGTAAAATAGAAGCTTCATTTTACAGTATATATGCATAAATATTCATTTTATTTTTTATTATTTTACAATATATGGAGCAAGTTTAGACAATGAATAGTTTTTTTCAACTTATTTTGCTCATTGACTTGATATTTATTCAATATTTATCTATAGTAATTGTATATATAAAATTATTAATAAATTTAGGAGGGATTATTGTGTATAATGTTGCAATAGTTGGGGCTACTGGAAATGTAGGTAGAAAGTTTTTAGAAATCTTAGAAGAAAGAAATTTTCCAGTAAAAAATTTATATGTTTTCGCATCAAAAAGATCAGAAGGTTCTACTTTATCTTTTAAAGGAAAGGATTATGTGGTTGAAGAAACCTGCGAAAAAAATATAAAAGATAAAAAAATAGATTATGCACTATTCTCAGCTGGTGGAGATGCTAGTAAAGAATTTGCACCTGTTTTTGCAAAATATGGGGCTGTAGTCATTGATAATAGTAGCGCTTGGAGAATGGATCCTGAGGTACCACTTGTAGTACCAGAAGTTAATCCTGAAGACATCAAACTTCATAAAGGAATAATCGCAAATCCAAATTGTTCAACAATTCAAGCAATGGCAATAATGAAAGCTTTAAATGACAAATATGGAATAAAGAGAATTGTTTACTCTACATACCAAGCAGTATCAGGGGCAGGTATTCAAGGTATTAGAGATTTAGAGGATGGAATCAAAGGCGTTCCACCTAAAAAGTTCCCTTATCCTATAGCTGGTAATGTATTACCTCATATAGATGTTTTTTTAGAAGACGGCTATACTAAAGAAGAGGAAAAAATGATTAAAGAAACAAGAAAAATACTTCACGAACCAGATTTAAGAATTACAGCTACTACTGCAAGAGTTCCTGTTTTAAATGCTCATAGTGAAAGTATAAATGTTGAGCTTAACTCTGAATTTGAGGTAAAAGATATTTTCGAATTATTAGGAAACACAAAAGGTGTAACTGTATATGATAACTTAGAAGAGTTAAAATATCCTACTGCGCTTGAAGTTTCAGGAAAAGATGATGTTTACGTTGGAAGAATCAGAAGAGACTTTAGCGTAGATAATGGATTAAACTTATGGGTTGTTAGTGATAACATAAGAAAAGGGGCAGCTCTTAATGCTATTCAAATTGCTGAAATAATGATAAAGGACAACAAATAGTTTATAGTAATTTAAGTTGGAGGAATCTAAATGTCAATATTTCAAGGCTCAGCTGTAGCAATAGTAACTCCTTTTAATGAAAATGGAGTTAACTTCGAAAAACTTAAGACCCTATTAGAATGGCACATTAAAGAAGGTACAGATGCCATTGTAATTTGCGGCACTACAGGTGAAGCTACCACTATGACTGAAAAAGAAATAAAAGATACAATTAAGTTTACAGTTGATGTAATAAACAAAAGAATTCCTGTAATTGCTGGTACAGGCTCAAACAACACCGCTTCTGCTATTTCAATGAGTAAATATGCAGAAAGCGTTGGCGCTGATGGACTTCTTGTTATTACTCCATATTATAATAAAACTTCTCAAAATGGTTTAATAAAGCATTTTAAAGCTATAAATGATGAAGTTAAAACTCCAATTATTCTCTATAATGTTCCAAGCAGAACTGGAGTCAATATTGCTCCTAAAACTTTGCTTAAACTTTCTGAATTGAGTAATATTACTGCCATTAAAGAAGCAAGTGGTAATATCAGTCAGATTGTTCAAATGAAAGCATTATGCAGAGATTCAATTGATATTTATTCTGGTAATGATGATCAGATTATTTCAATAATGTCTCTCGGTGGTATAGGAGTAATCTCTGTTTTAGCTAATATACTTCCTAAAAAAGTTCATGAAATGGCTCAAAAATGTTTAACCAATAATTTTAAAGAAGCTTTAGATATTCAATTAAACACTTTATCTTTAGCTAATGCTTTATTTATAGAAACAAATCCGATTCCAATTAAAACAGCTATGAATTTTATGGGACTTGAAGTTGGTCCTCTAAGGCTTCCACTTTGCGAAATGGATGAAAATAACGAAGAACTTCTAAAGGCTGCTTTAATGAATAATAAATTAATGTAAGGTGATATATATGGTAAAAATAGTATTAAATGGTTGCTCAGGAAAAATGGGTAAGATGATTACTGAATGTGCTTTAAAATTTAAAGGATTAGAAATAATTGCAGGAATTGATAAATTTCCTAGCATAGCTCCATACCCAATTTTTGAGACTGTACAGGATCTCGATATGGATTATGATGTCTTATTAGATTTTTCAAGAGCTGATGCTCTTAACAGTCTCTTAGAATTAGCAGAAAAAACCAACAAACCATTAGTAATATGTTCAACAGGATTTACACAAGAGGATTTAGCTTTAATAGACGAAAAAAGTAAAACATTAAAGCTATTTAGATCAGCTAACATGTCTCTTGGTATTAATTTAATCAATTCTCTTTTGAAAAAAGTTGCTCCCCTACTTTATGGTAACTATGATATAGAAATTATAGAAAAGCATCATAATCAAAAAGTAGATGCACCTAGTGGTACTGCAATATTACTTGCTGATACTATAAAAAATTCTTTAGAAGATACAACAAAATATGTATATGGAAGAGAAGGAAATTCTAAAAGAGTGCAAAATGAAATTGGTATTCATGCAATTAGAGGCGGCTCTATTGTGGGTGATCATGACGTTATCTTTGCGGGAACTGGCGAAGTAATAGAATTAACTCATAAAGCTATCTCAAGAGAGGTTTTTGCAGTTGGCGCTCTAAAAGCATGTGAATATATGGCTACTGTAACTAATCCTGGTTTATATGATATGAATGATGTTATAGGTCTTGAATAATTAATTATGGTTGTTCACATCAATTAGAACTTTATAAATGATATGAAAAATATTTATTTCTATAAATACTTTCATGAAAACTTATGGACAGAAATTAAGCTGATCAAATATAACTTGGTCAGCTTAATTTTTATATGGCGTTATATATTTAACTTGTAAATTATTCTTTAATATAAGAACAGCAATAATCAGCTACTTCTTTTACAATTAGATTAAATTTAGAATTTGCAGGAACAGTAAAATTCTCCCCTTCACTATATGTAATAAACTTATCACTTCCTGGTAGTTTTACATCCATTGAACCGCCAAGAATCTCCATCACTTCTTTATCAACTGTGCCAAATTCATAATCACCCGGTAACATTATACCTAAAGTTTTTCTTTCCCCATCTTCAAATATAATTGTTCTACTTGTAACTTTTCCATCAAAATATACATTTGCTTTTTTTACTGCTGTAACATTTTTAAATTCATTCATTATATTGCCCCCTGCTTATTATATTATTTATCTAATAGTATTTTTAATACCAATAAAATTATTTAGAAATATTTAAACTGTTATTGTTAACATATGATATAAGAGATTAGGCACAATCAAAAATAACAAGTCAATTCGCCTGCCTAATTTCTTTTATATATCTAAAATTAGCATTTTGGAAAATTTAGTTTTAAAAAACTTTCAATTCTATCAAAGGCTTCCTTTAGAACTTCGTCGCTATAACAATACGATATTCTCATATAGCCTTCTCCGAGAGCTCCAAATGCTGTTCCTGGAACACAAGCAACCTTTCCTTCATTTAATAATTTCTCACAAAATTCTTCTGAAGGCAGGTTGAACTTCTTAATAGATGGAAATATATAAAATGCCCCCTTTGGTTCAGCAACTTCTATATTCAATTTTTTTAATCTATCCATACAATAATTTTTTCTTCTTTCAAAACTTTTTCTCATATCTTCAACATCGCTTAGTGAATTTTTAAGCCCCTCAAGAGCACCATATTGAGCTATTGAAGGTGCACAAGATACTCCATACTGATGAACTTTCATTATTTCCTTCATATACTTATCAGAACAAGCTACATAGCCAATTCTAAGGCCTGTCATAGAAAACATTTTTGAAAATCCGCTTACGTAAATAACTTTATCCTTTATTTCACCTGCTTGAGCCACTGAATAATACTCATCAAAAATTATTGATGCATACATATCATCTGTTACCACTATAATGTCTTTTTCTTTAATTATTGCAGCAAGCTCATCTCTCTGCTCCCTAGATAAAATTGCACCTGTAGGATTTGAAGGAAATGATAATACCAATACTTTTATATCTTCTTTATTTAATTTTTCTTTTATGGAATCTATATTTAATGTAAAATCTTCATTTAATGGATAGGTTACAACCTCTGCATCTATCATAATCGAGATATTTTCATAAGCAGGATATGCTGGCCCAGGCAACAGAATCTTTTCGCCTGAATTCATTAATGCAAATAAAACTGAATATAAGCCTTCACTTCCGCCAACTGTTATACATACTTCGTCTTTATTATAATTTATATTAAATTTCTTTAAATGCTTACAAATTTCTTCCCTTAGTTCATCTATGCCTGCATTGGATGTATAAACAGTTTTATTGCTTTTTACAGCATTAACCATTGCTTCCGAAACATTTGCAGGTACTGGAAAATCCGGCTGCCCAATAGTTAAAGAAATTGCACCTTCTACTTTCTTAACTTTTTCAGCAAACCTTCTAATTCCTGAAATTTGAATTTTTTGCACTTGTCTATTCATTTTAATGTGCCCCCTTTAATTAGTGATAAGTTATGAGTTACAAGTGAAGATTTAGCGTAACATAAACCTATTTTACAATATTACCAAGGCTTATTCAAACTATTTATACTTTTTTTGCGCCTTCCCCTTTTAATTGTGTTCAATCTTTATTATAATAAATTTGATTGTAAAAATAATAGAAGAGGTGATTTAATGTCATATAATTTAACAGATCCTTATGAAATTGCAAGATTTATTAAGGAATCAAAAAAATCTACTCCAGTAAAAGTTTATATAAACGGAGATTTAAGTGATGCAGACATGAATGATGTAGAATGGTATGGTTCTAACGGATTTTATATACTAATGGGAGAATCTGATTCTATTACTAAAATAGTTTTAGATAATAAACACCTTATTAAACACTTTAGAATAGAAAATGATAGAAGAAATTCCGCTATTCCTATGCTCGATTTACTTGAGGTAGATGCTAGAATTGAGCCAGGTGCTGTTATAAGAGATAAAGTTACTATTGGTAAAAATGCTGTAATTATGATGGGTGCTGTAATAAACATCGGTGCTGAAATTGGTGATGGAACTATGGTTGACATGAATGCTGTAGTTGGAGCACGTGGTCAACTAGGTAAGAACGTTCATTTAGGTGCTGGTGCTGTTGTTGCTGGTGTTTTAGAACCACCAAGTAAAGAACCTTGTAAAATTGGTGACAACACATTAATTGGCGCTAATTCCGTAATTCTTGAAGGCGTTCAAGTAGGCTCTGGTAGTGTTGTTGCTGCTGGTTCAGTTGTAACTGAAGATGTTCCTGCAAATGTTGTTGTTGCTGGCTCGCCTGCAAAAGTCGTCAAAATCGTGGATGATAAGACAAAGGATAAAACTCAAATTTTAGACGATTTAAGAAAATAATTTTTAATTTATAATAATTATTCTTACATAATCTAATTGTAATATTAACTAATATATTATTTAGTACGATTTTATTTTCAAAACAAAAGGTTTCAATAAATATAAAGTTTATTGAAACCTTTTCTTTTAAATACAAAATTATGTGCTACATATATGATATTAATTTATACTGCTCCTTCTTCTCCGGAGATTTCTTCTTTATGAGCTCTTTCCATTTTTGAAATAGAAACCTCATAAGCAACCTTTTTTACAACTTCACTGTCTGAGACTTTCTTTTGATATTCCCTGCTTTGAAGTCTTCCCCAAACTTTAATATTGTCACCCACGCTTAATGTCTGACAGAATCTTGAATTTCTTCCCCATGCTATAGTTGGAATATAATCCGATTTATTATATGCTCTATTTACAGCAAGCAACACATCAGCAATCTCTCTTCCAAAAGGTGTTGTTCTATAAATTGGTTCCTTACAGATGTACCCATCTAAAAATATTTCATTAGGATTTTTACTTCTTTCCATACATGGTTCAATATTTCTTGCAAAAACAGTTAATATCAGCTTATTAGATCCGTCTATAAATTTGTTGTATGATCTAAGCTGACCTTCTACAATTATGTCCACTCCTACATCCAGCTTAACATCGTTTAACAATCTTTCTGAAACAGTAATATTTAATGTATCTACTGAATCACTTAATCTCATTACATCCAAATCAAAAGTATAGAAACCCTCCCCATACATTTCATGACTAAACTCTAATCCAGATGTCACTTTACCTTCAAGGTAAATCTTGTTATTTAGCATTAAATTATCCATTGTTATCCCTCTCTCCATCGGAAATTATTTTATTTTGTGCAATATATGCTCCCACTAGCATATATTACCATTATAATACAAAAGTTAGTTTCTTTTCAATAAATATTAATTAATTTTATCCGATAACTAACTTCCACTACCAAATCATCATCTAAAGATGCTGATTAATGGAACTAAGTTTCTAGACATTGTGCCCTTGAGGGTAAGTTTAACTAAACTTCAGCTTACTGAATCAAGTTTCACTTTATGTTGAATCCCTTGATTGTCCACGTTATAATCATTAAAATATATCATTTCACCTACTGTTTTAAAACTATATCCTTTGTCCTTTAAATCTTTTATAATTCTTTCTAAATTATTTGGAGTATTTTTTGCATTGTGAAATAGAATAATAGATCCCGGTTTAACATTTTTCATGACTCTATTATATTCTGTTTCTGCTGATCCCTCCTTCCAGTCAACAGAATCAACATCCCATTGAATGGCCATATACCCTAGATTTCTTACCTTCAAAAATGCATCTTTATTATAATCTCCACTTGGAAATCTAAATAATTTCGGTCTTTCTCCGGTATACTTTTCAATTGTATCATTGGTTTTTTCTATCTCTTCCTTCATTCTAGCTAGTCCTATCTTCGTGAAACTAGGATGCTTATAACTGTGATTTCCGAGTTCATGCCCTCCTTCCTTTATTGCCTTCAATTTATTTACATTATCTTCACTATAATTTACCCAGCCTCCCATAATGAAGAATGTTCCTTTTACATTATATTTGTTCAATATGCTTAATATTACATCTAAATTATCTTTCTCCACCCAATTTACATCAAAAGTTAAGCTTACTACTTTATCAGTGGTATCAACGCAATATATAGGCTCTTCCTCATGAATATTTCCCAAAGCTTCCGTACTTTTGCTAATTCCAATAGATATGAATATTAAAAACATAATTAAAAATATATCTATCCCTATTCTCTTTTTTCTCCACGACACTTTTAAATTGCTCCTTTTTACTTTCAAGTTCTTACTTAACTATATTCATTACATATTTTTTTATGCACTAGACATATGACTTTAAATTATGTATTTATAAAAATAATTTTGAAAACAACAAGTGCAAATTTATAATAAATATTCTTCATAACGTAATGAAGATAATTTCCTAAATATTGGCCTTATAAAGTCAATATTTTAAAGTAGAATAGTGAAAAATAGGATGTCATTTAACTTGTTATTTTTTTCATTGTGCCTTATAATATAATAAGATTTTCATTAATTATGGAGGTTATTATGTACGAAAATTCATCTGAATTAGCAGAAAATAAATTATTAATGTTATATGTATTAAAGTCAATAAAAAAACCTATATCGAATACTCAGCTTACTGAAATAATTCTTGAAAATAACTTTATAAATTATTTTACGCTGCAGCAATATTTATCAGAATTAGAGGAATCTAAATTTGTTGAATATCACGATATTAACGATAAAAAATTGCTCAGATTAACAGAAAAAGGAGATAATGTCCTTTCTTTATTTAAAGAAAGAATATCCCCTTCTAAGCTATCTTCTATTAATGAATATGTTAAAGAAAAGATTGAGTCTATAAAAAAAGAATTGACTATTCATGCCGATTATACTCTTGGACAAACTGATAGCTTTATAGTTGATCTTAAAGCCATTGAGGATGATGCTCTGCTTATGGAGTTAAAATTATCAGTTCCATCAAAGAGCCAAGCTACTTCAATTTGCAGTAAGTGGAAAGAAAATCCTTCAGAAATATACAATAATATAATTAATTTATTAATTATATAATTATATCATTATCAACTAAAGTCATACTATTAGGCTCAGAACCTATTGATATGGCTTTTATTTTTTTATCTCTAATATCTATAACCTTTAACAATCCATTTAAGTAATCTCCTACAAATAGATTTTCATTCACCTTAACTATTCCTTTGGGCATACCACCTATTTCAAATTTATCAATTTCCTTAAGCTCAGATAAATTTATAATACTTATTGTTCCGTCACATAAATTTGAAACATATAAATAATTTCCTTCTTGAAACAAATCTACAGGACAATGCCCAACTGCTATCTTATCAATCAGTTCCAAAGTTTTCAGTTCTATAATTCCTATGCTGCCATTTGTATCTTGACCAAGATAACTCATACAAACATATAGGTAATCATTATTCTCTGAAACTATCATTTTTATAGGCATACTTTCTACCTTAATTCTTTTTATCTCCTTGTTATTCATATAGTCAATTACAGATATACTATCATCCACCATATTGCTTATAAATAAAAGATTCTTTTCCTTTAGTAATATAATATTGTGAGGAAACCTGCCTGTTGGAATTTCAAAATTAATTCTTTCATTAATTAAATCGTATATTATAAGTGAATTAGATTCCCCGCATAAAACATATACTACATCATCATGTGCAATTATATCATTGGGATGTGCACCTACATATACATTATCTTCTTCTTTAAAATTGTTGTAATTTACAAGCGAAATGCTATTATTATAATTATTAGCCACTAAGATTTTACCTTTGTACAATGATAACCCATGGGGGCCAAATGGACTTTCACCAACAGATAAAGCTAAACTTTCAATCTTTAGACTTTCAGTATTTATTTTCTTTAAACTATCTGAACCGGTATTGCATAAAATAATATAGCTCATCACATTTCCCCCTTTAGATAATCATGCTACTATCTATAATATATTCTGAAACTATATTATTGGCACAAATTATTAACGGTCTTATCTTTATTTCTTGACAGATTTCTTGTATAATTAAAAGAAGTCCACATACATTAATATTTAATAAATATTTCATATGAACTTATTTATTGAAACATATATCTATTTATTTAATGTATGATGAACCATATTTTTAAAATATTTTAATTTAAGGAGTGTGTTTAGAATGTTTTCATATAAAACATCTGGAGTGTGTTCATCAACAATAAACATTGAAATTAACAATAATATTGTTGAGAATGTAGAATTTGTTGGAGGATGTGCTGGTAATCTTTTAGGTATTGGCCAACTAGTAAAAGGTATGACTGTTGATGCTGTCATAGCAAAATTAGAAGGTATAGATTGTAGAAGTAAAGGAACATCATGTCCTGATCAACTTTCTAAAGCCTTACTAACTTGGAAAAAAGAAAATGCATCTGCATAATATAGATGTCCAACTTTAAAGTTGGACATCTTATTTCTTTGATTGTGCCTTACTGAAGATATAGCTCTTTTTCTCCAGATAGCAGTGATAAAGTACTTGTTATCTCTTCTACTACATCTTTATAACTTAAATATATTTTAAGTTCTATATTGTTATAATCTTCACCTATTTCTTTTATTTTTCCATATAGATATTTTCCTTTATCTAATAAATTTTTTAATATAGTATTATTTTCCCCAGGTACATATCCAATTACATACCCATCAGTTGTTATAATTTCAATTGCATTTTTATCTTCATAATCATCATGTTTTCTTTTTAAATACAAAATATCATCTTCAAATATTTTATTGTATATTTCACTCATATCAAAATCACTTGTTCCTGCCACATTTAAGGTAATTAAGTATATATCCTTCACATGTGGTTCTATATGCATATCTTCATTAACAGCTACATATTTCTTAATTTTATTATATGACTTAATTAATAGAGAATTTAAGGACCGTCTAACACTTGTTACCATTTCTGTACTAATTGCATCATTAATAATCTCTTTATCCAGTGAATCAAATTCTTCTTTAAATATTTGAAGATTTGTAGCAGCTTGAAGCCTTGTTTCTATCAAAGGTGATTTTAAGGCTTGAATATTAAGCTCTTTATACTTATCTTTGAATTCCTCAGACTTAGAATATTTTATAATTATAAAGAAACAAATTTGAGCTATATCCCCATAAGCTAAGTTCTCTATTTTTAATTCATCCTGGCCGCTTAATACCTGACTCATAGGCAATTTATGTAACCCTAAATCAAGGGCACATTTTCTTATAGCTTTGCCTCCTACAGTAAAAGCATATTTGTATAACAATGCATTTGTATAATCTCTTTTTAATATTGTTTCAAATTCTCTTTTTTTTAATTTATATTTAGTTTTTTCTGCACAGCCAATTAAAACACCACTTTCAATTTCTATGTTATCTACTTCATTAGCTATTACTTCATGCCATATATCTTTTTTACAAATCTTCGTGCAAATATTAATTATGTCTTTATATTCATCATTATACTTATATGGCACGGAACTATTTTTATAGTCATCAATTATAGCAGCTTCTATTGAATAAATTATTGAAATAACTGCATATAAAGAATATATTCCTCCATTAATTGTATCAATTATCTCTAATAACTCATTGCAAACTTTTATCGAATCTTTCACCTCATCTATACCATAATCAGAAAGCAGCGTGCTAAATGATTTAGAAAAGGCTTCAAGTTCCTCTCTATTAAATGTAGTATTTTCCAAATACTCAGTTATTTCCAGAGATAACATGCTATACGCTATCAGCTCAGTAACTCCAACGCTATTTTCACATCCATTTTCTATCATCCATTTTTTTATTTCATAAGTTGCTGGTCTTAAATTCATTAGAGCAAATACTTTTCCATATCCTTGAGATTTCTTTGCAATTTTAAAAATAATATTATTGCAATTTCCTATATATTCATAGGCTTTGATTACGTAGAAGAGATACTCGTTATGAATAGAAAATACCTCTAGTAACTCATTTATATTTTCAAAATTGCAAATAGCTGCAATAAGTATCCCTAATTTAATCTCTTCACCATCTGTGCTTTCAAAAAGCATTCTATTTATAGCACTTTTAGATTTCATATTTAATTCTTCATTAACTTCTAGAGTAGATTTGAAATTCCTCATAAAATTATCATAATAATTTATTATTGGATTTATAGTAACATACTCTCTTACAGCTATTAAATCTTCTTCATTCCTCAAGGCTTCTAAATAAATTTTGATAAGTTTATTTGCTAGTCTATTCTTTTCATAATCGTGGAGTGGACGTATTTTTTTTGTTGTAATTTTAAATTCTTTTATTCCAGCCGTCTCGAAGTCTTGATCGCTATACAGCACACCTTTATTTCTATCATGAAACTCTTTTAAATCATGATATATTGAACTTTTATTGTGAGCAGTATTCTCTCTGTGTTTCTTCACCATATAACTTTATTACTCCTTTTAAGCTAAATTCCAAATCTACGATCTGGTTATAATTAATTTTCTGCTATCTTGAATTTATAATTTTTCTCATATCTCCTATCATGTACAACGAACCACTTATCAGTATCAAATCATCTTCTTCTGCTTCCTTTAATGTAAGTTCAAAAGCTTCTTCATAATTTTCCAATGCCACAGTATTTGAATTATACTCTAAAATCTCTTTTTTTAAATCTTCACAAAGCTCTGCCCTATCACTATGAGGAGTTAGCGCATATACCTTTTCAGCTATTGGAGTAATTTCTTTTACCATTTCCTTAACCTGTTTATCTGCCAAGATGCCAAGCAATAAATATAATTTTTTATATTTAAAATATTTTTCGACATTTTTTCTAAGTGCTCTGATTCCATCTATATTATGAGCTCCATCAATTACCACAGTAGGCTTTTTTCTTAATACTTCAAGTCGTCCTATCCATTTAACATCTTCTAATGATTTTTCTATTAGCTCTCTATTAATTATAATATTTTCTTTTTCAAATAATGTCTCAATAGTATTTAATGCTACAGATAAATTTAATATTTGATGCTCTCCAAGTAAAGGCAATTTTATATTATAAGTGTTTTTAATACTTTTAACTTCTACATTCTGATATAACTTATCATTATTAATATCAATTAATCTACAATCTTCTTTCTTTAACAAATAAACCTTTGAATTTTTCTCTTTTGATGCTTTTAACACAACTTCTTCTGCGTCTTTTTCCTGAGGATATAATACAACTGGTACCTTTTCTTTAATTATTCCAGCTTTTTCCCTTGCTATATCTTTTAAATTATCTCCTAAGATATTTACATGATCCAAACTTATGGAGGTTATTACCGAAACTTTTGGTATTATTACATTAGTCGAATCTAATCTTCCTCCCAAACCAACTTCAATCACAGCGTAATCTACTTTTTCATTATAGAAATATAAAAACATAAGCGCAGTTATTATTTCAAATTCAGTTGGATGTTCAAAACCTTCTTCAATTACTTTTTTAATAACAACTTTTACTTGTTCCAGCAATTTTACTAATTTATACTTTTCAATATTTTCACCATTTATTTGAATTCTCTCCTCAAATTCCTCTAGGTATGGAGAGGTATACATTCCAACTTTATAACCATATCCTCTCAAAATCTTACTAATCATAGCAGTAGTTGATCCTTTGCCATTAGTTCCTGCTATATGTATCATTTTAAGTTTCTCATGTGGATTTCCAAGTAGCTCTAAAATTCTAAAAGTTCTTTCAAGTCCATAATTAGAACCAAATTTTCCAACACTTGATATATAATTCATTGCTTCATCATAAGTCATGCTCATTTATATTTACCTCTTTATTAATATGTTTTTCTTATATCTTATTAAACTTATTCACATTCAATTATACTTCAATTTTAAATAAATTCCTAATATAAAAATGTATATCTTATATATGCAAAAAGCTGCCTAAAAGCAGCTCTTTAAGTCTAAAGTTTTTTATCTATATTATAATCTTCTGCCAATTTTTTAAATATAGGCAAGGCATTTTCTATCTGTTCAGTTTGAACACAATATGAAATTCTAACGTGCCCTGGACATCCAAAATCATCTCCTGGTACTAATAGCAGATCATACTTTTTAGCCTTCTCACAAAAAGCCTTAGCATCAGGCTCCAGTGATTGAGGAAACAAATAAAATGCTCCGCCTGGTTCTACGCATTTGTATCCCATTTCTATTAATCCATTATATAATAGTTCTTTATTCTTCTCATATACTGATATATCTGAAGTTATGCCTGCACATCTTCCTACTACCTTTTGAAATAAGCTTGGTGCATTTACATATCCAAGAACTCTTCCCGCACCACATACAGCAGCATAAGTATCTTCAAAGTTTTCGATTTCATTAGGCACTAATACATACCCTATTCTCTCGCCAGGTAACGATAAAGATTTACTATATGAATAACATACAAACGTATTTTCATAGTATTTTGTTAAATATGGCACCTCAACGCCTTTATATGCAATTTCTCTATATGGTTCATCTGATATTAAGTAAATTGTATGCCCATATTCTGATGATTTTTCTTTCAATATTTTAGTTAACTTCAAAATTGTTTCCTCTGAATAAACCACCCCTGATGGATTATTAGGAGAGTTTACAATAATCGCCTTGGTATTTTTATTGATTTTCTTTTCAAATTCCTCAAAATTAATTTGAAAGTTTTCAATATTAGCACTTATTACTATAAGCTTAGCACCTGTTGCTTCTACAAAACATCTATATTCAGGAAAAAAAGGTGCGAAGGTAATAAACTCATCATCCTTGCAGGATAAAGCTTTAAAACAAATACTGATTGATGCTGCTGCCCCAACTGTCATGTATAAATTATTCTTTGTAAAATTAGTATCAAACCTTTTGTTTATTGAATCTGCAATACTTTCTCTTACCTTATCATCGCCCTGTGCGCTGGTATATCCATGCACCAATGTTGACTCTTCATTTTCTAAAATATCAAGAATCGATTCTTTAACTGCTGCCGGAGCTGGAACGTTAGGATTCCCAATACTAAAATCATAAATTTTATCACGTCCAACAATTTCAGCTCTTCTTTTACCAAACTCAAAGATCTCACGAATAGTCGATCTTTTACTTCCTATTGCAATCATTTCTTTAGATAACACTTATAGTCCCCCTTTATTTCAGTTAACAAGTAACTGTTTACGCTAAAAACTTCTTTACATTGTAATTCAACTTATTACTTATCTTAGAGAGTTTTAATATTATTTTATGCTTTTTTACAAAAAAAATCAATTTTACAACCTTGTAAAACTGATTTAGTAACATTAAGGATACATTCTCTTTCTTTTATTTGTAGTTCTATCACTGAATATTAATGATAACAAAATGCTGCTTAAGAGTATGCTTAATATAATCAATATAGAGTTTGTAATTGAAATTTCTATTTCTAAAATCAATATAAGAAGCTTTATACCTGTAAATATTAATATTGCACCTACTCCATATTTCATGAATCTAAACATATTATTCATTTTAGCTAAAACATAATACATACTTCTAAGTCCAAGTATTGCAAAAATATTAGATGTATAGACTATGAAAGTATCTGTCGTTATTGAAAAAATAGCAGGTATTGAATCAATGGCAAAAATAACATCTGAGCCTTCTATTATCAAAAGTGCCACAAGCAGTGGTGTTGCATAATATGACTTATTTATCTTTACAAAAAAGGAGTGTCCATATGTTATATCTGTTACTGGCATTATTTTCTTTAATAATTTAACTAAAAAGTTATCTTTAAACCTTATTTCAGTTTCTTTATTACTAAATACCGTGAACCCACTGTATAATAATATTACTCCGAAAATAGGAAGCACAAAATGGAATCTGCTTACCATAGCTACTCCGAATAAAATAAATATGAGTCTAAGTATCATTGCACCCATTACGCCATATAATAGGACTCTCTCCTGATATTCTTCTCTTATTCCAAGCTTAGAAAAAACTATTATAAATAAAAACAAATTATCTAAACTTAAAGACATTTCTACTATATACCCACCAAAAAATTCTGTAGCACTTCTTTCACCTTTTAAATAGTATATAAATATATTAAATACTATAGCTACGCTTATCCAAAATATTAAATTAATTAGATTTTTCTTTGCTTTCACTTATTTTCTCATCTCCACAGCATTTATAAACTCATAATTATTTCTATAGGAAGGCTGCTAATTCAGCAAAACAAAATTTACATATTGTAGTTTTCCCTTTTATAATTATGTTTCATGTTTTAATATATTAGATATGCCGCTACCATATTACAATAATATTGAAACTATATTCATAGTTAATAAATTGAAACAAGGAAATAATCCCCTAACTAGAGTTTTCCTTCCCATTCTGCATAGAATTCTTTTAAATATTCTTCCATAAATTTATGTCTTTTTTCTGCATAGCTTTTTCCAGACTTTGTATTCATCCTATCTTTTAATAGAAGTAATTTCTCATAAAAATGGTTAACTGACGTTCCAATACTATTTTTATATTGTTCAAAGGTCTTATGCTCTTCATATTTAATATTAGGATTATAAATTTCTCTTCCTGCGTGTCCACCATATGCGAAGGTTCTTGCAATTCCTATTGCCCCAAGTGCATCTAACCTGTCAGCATCTTGAACGATTTTCCCCTCTAAGGTATTCATCTTCGAAGTATCTCCAGCACCTTTAAAGGATATATTTTCAACTATATAAGCTACCTGCTCAATGGTTTTATCCTCAACTCCCAGGCCTCTAAGAAAATCCCTAGATATATCAGCCCCAACAGTAGTGTCTCCGTCATTAAATTTCCAGTCTGCTATATCATGAAGCAAGGCTCCTAATTTTACTATAAATAAATCAACTTCTTCTTTTTCTTCCATACTTAAACTTACTGATATCTTATAAACTCTATAAACATGCCAAGAATCGTGTCCAGATCCCTCTCCTTCTAACTTATTTCTCACAAACTCTATGGTTTTTTCTATTATTTTCTCTTTATCCATCTTAAAGTTCTCCTTATTTAAAATTACTATATTAAAAAGCTAATTTTTGAAAAGCCCATAGGCTTTTCTTCCTAAACTCTTAACTCATACCTATTAACTATTTAAAGATTTCCAGCCAAAATTTCACAAGTCTTGTGGAGTAAAAATGTATGTGATTTCGGTAAGCTACCACATAAATCTAAGTTCAGAGTTGTATATCTATAAATATAGGATGAGCTTTATCCCTAAAACTCATCCTAGTATTTTGATATTTAATTTATAAGGTAAAAAATATTAATTTAAAGCTTCAATTCTAACTTTAACAGCTTCAAGCATTTCAACGTATTTTACTCTCTTCTCTTTTTCAGCATCTATAACTGCTGCTGGTGCTTTAGCTACAAAACCTTGATTTCCTAATTTCTTATCTATTCTTTCAATTTCGCCTTCAAGCTTTTTAACTTCCTTATTTAATCTTTCTAGTTCTTTATCTTTATCAACTAAGTCAAGTAAAGGCATAAATAATTCTCCACCTTTAACAACTAAAGATACAGCATTAGCTGGAACATTAGCTTTATCATCAATAAATTCTACTTCTGAAGCTGAAGCTAACTTCTCAATATAAGCTACACCTGCATTAAATGCTTTTTTAGCATCCTCAGCAATATAGCAGATTACTTTAGCTTTTCTTGATGGCGGTACATTCATTTCAGCTCTTACATTTCTTAAGCCTTTTATAGCTTCAATTACAAATGCCATATCAGCCTCTGCTTCTTTATTTACTAAAGCTTCATCAAATACAGGCCATGCTGAAGTTGTTATAGTTTCCTCATCACTTAAATGAGTGAATATTTCTTCTGTAATAAATGGCATAGCTGGATGTAATAATTTTAAGCCTGTAATTAATACAGTGTTTAATACATTGTAAGCTATTCCCTTAGCTCTTTCATCATCCCCATAAAACACTGGTTTAACAAGTTCTATATACCAGTCGCAGAATTCAGTCCACATAAAATCATAAACTTTTTGCATTGCAATTCCAAGCTCGAATTTTTCCATGTTTTCTGTAGCTTCCTTAACTAAAGTGTTCATCTCAGATAATATCCACTTGTCTGCTAAAGAATATTCTTTGCAGTCTTTATATTTATTCATTATATCTTTATCAAGGTTCATCATTACAAATCTTGATGCATTCCAAATCTTATTAGCAAAGTTTCTTGAAGATTCAACTCTTTCTGGGTAATATCTCATATCATTTCCTGGAGCATTACCTGTAGCTATCATAAATCTTAAAGCATCTGCACCATAAGTTTCAATAACTTCTAATGGATCAACACCATTTCCTAAAGATTTACTCATTTTTCTTCCTTCTGAATCTCTTATTAAACCATGAATAAGCACTGTATTAAATGGAGTTTCACCCATGCAGTGAAGTCCTGAGAATATCATTCTTGCAACCCAGAAGAATATGATATCATGCCCAGTAACCAATGTGCTTGTTGGATAGAAGTAATCTAAATCTTCTGTTTTGTTTGGCCAGCCAAGAGTTGAAAATGGCCAAAGTGCTGAAGAAAACCAAGTATCCAGTACATCATTATCCTGCTCAATGTTAGTACTTCCACATTTAGTACATTTATGTGGTGCTTCCTCAAGTACCATCATTTCACCGCAGTCTTGACAGTAATAAACTGGAATTCTGTGTCCCCACCATAATTGTCTTGAAATACACCAGTCTTGAATGTTTTCCATCCAGTTAAAGTATATCTTATCAAATCTTTCAGGAACAAATTTTGTTTTTCCACTCTTTACTACTTCTATAGCTGGCTTTGCAAGGTCTTCCATCTTAACATACCATTGTTTAGATATTATAGGCTCTACAGTAGTTCCACATCTATCATGAGTACCAACATTATGAGTATGATCTTTAATTTTAACTAAAAGTCCAGCCTCTTCTAAATCTTTAACTATGGCTTTTCTAGCTTCATATCTATCTAATCCCTTATATTTTCCGCCCTTTTCATTGATAATTCCCTTATCATCCATAACTCTTATGATTTCTAAGTTGTGTCTCTTTCCTACCTCAAAATCATTAGGGTCATGAGCTGGAGTCATCTTAACTGCACCAGTTCCAAATTCTAAATCTACATAATCATCAGAAACTATAGGAATTTCTCTGTTAACAAGTGGAAGTATTACAGTTTTTCCAATAAGGTGTTTATATCTTTCATCATTAGGATTTACAGCTACACCACTGTCTCCAAGTAAGGTCTCAGGTCTTGTTGTTGCAATTTCAAGGAAACCTGACCCATCAGCTAAAGGATAATTTATATGCCAGAAATGACCTGCCTGTTCTTCATATTCAATTTCAGCATCGGATAATGCTGTTTGGCAATGTGTACACCAGTTAGTTATTCTATTTCCTTGATAAATTAACCCTTCATTATAAAGCTTAACAAATACATGCTTTACAGCAGCACTAAGATTTTCATCCATAGTAAAAGCTTCTCTTGTAAAATCAGCTGATACTCCAAGTTTTTTAACTTGGTTTCTTATTGTAGCTCTGTATTTGTCACTCCATTCCCATACTTTTTCAAGAAATGCTTCTCTTCCCATTTCCTTCTTGTCAAAACCTTCCTCAGCTAGCTTGTTTGCAACTTTAACTTCTGTTGCAATAGAAGCATGATCTTCACCAGGAAGCCATAAAGCAGCGTACCCTTGCATTCTCTTAAATCTAATAAGAATATCTTGAAGAGTATCATCAAAAGCATGCCCTAAGTGAAGCTGCCCTGTTATATTTGGGGGCGGCATTATTATAGTATATGGCTTTTTATTTTTATCAATACTTGGCGTAAAATAACCTTTCTCCTCCCAATTCTTATAAATCCTATCTTCAAATTCTTTTGGATCATACGTAGTTGATATATTTTTTATTTCTTCTGACATTTCTATTCCTCCAGACTGTTAATTTACTAAATATATAATTCACAATGAATAAACATCTTTTGAATTAAAGTATATAATTTAAAGGTAAAACCTGACTCGCATGTGTTCTCTAATAGATTTCGAATATCCAAATATAAAATGCTCATAGGGAACATTCAAAGAACAAAATATAAAATTTTGATTCTCACTTTTGAATTTTCAATGCCAAAAAGAGCCCTCGTCACAAAAGGACGAAGACTCGCGGTACCACCTTTATTTCCACACAAGCAAGTATATGCTCTAATGGACTCTTAATTCAAATAACGGCTCAGATAAACCGTCTTTAGCTACTACTATTTCACTAAAGAAGCTCAAAAGCTACCTTCAAAATCTTCTGCATAAGGGTTTTCAGCTGTTCCCTCTCTCTTGCTAGTTCTTGCTAGTTCTTTCTAAATCTATGATTTAACTAAAGAACTGTACTCCTCAGCTCGTCTGAGTGAGTTTCCTTGCTAAAAGAACTGTACTCCTAAACTCTCCTGAGCTAGTTTCCTTTAATACAAAAAAATTTCTACTCCTCTTTTTCATTGCTTTTATCTATTAATTTACTTAAAATAATAGCTTATAGTATAAATTTTGTCAATAATAGTTTTTATTATTACTATATAATTCTACTTCTGTTAATCTGCAAAGCTTAACCATACAAAATAAATTTAATATTAGAAATAGCATTAAAACAATATACAATAAACTCTTCTTTCTTATATTTTTAGATGCATAAATAATGCTGATAACCCATTAACAGACATTATAAATTTAACCCCTTTTACTCCATGTATAAAAAAGGGCATAAAAAAATCGGTTTACATAATACCGATTAACCTTAGCACTAAATACACATAGCACCCATTCACTTTATAACTGTATTATATACTAAAAATGCCAGATCGTCAAGATAAACCCAGCAATTCTATAAAAAAAATATGCAGAACTTATTAAGTATAACTTAGAGTATGTTAGCTTTTAATGCTCCTACTCTAAGCATTTTCTATTTATAGTTTTATATCGTAAAATTAAGTTCGAATCAATAAAAATTATCATTGAAATGGAGGTTAATAGTTATGATAGACGTTAAAAATCTTACAAAAGAATTTGTATTGCCAAAAAAGGAGCCTGGTTTTAAGGGTACCCTAAAGAGCTTGTTCAGAAATGAAGTAGTTATTAAAACTGCAGTTCAGGATATAAGCTTTCACATTCCTAAAGGTGAAATACTAGGATTTATAGGCGGAAACGGAGCTGGAAAATCGACAACCATTAAGGTTATGACTGGTATACTTGTGCCTACATCAGGCAGATGTACTGTAGAAGGCATAGTCCCTTATGAAAATAGACAAAAAAATGCAAAAAACATAGGCGTAGTATTTGGACAGCGCACACAATTGTGGTGGGATTTACCTCTTTCTGAAACCTTCACAATACTAAAGGAAATATATGATATAGAGGATAAGCAGTTCATAAAGCGTATGGATTTTTTTAATGAGGTATTCGGCCTAAGTGACTTTTCTTCCAGTGCTGTAAGAACCCTGTCACTTGGTCAGAGAATGCGTGCGGACCTTGCCTGCGCAATGCTCCACAATCCCAAGGTATTGTTTTTAGATGAACCCACAATCGGGCTGGATATAGTGGTGAAAGAAAAAATACGTGAGTCCATAAAACATATAAATAAAGAATTTGGCACCACTGTTGTCTTAACAACCCACGATCTTGGAGATATAGAAGAACTTTGTAGCAGGTTAATTATTATAGATAAAGGAAGCTTGGTTTACGACGGTGATATTGAGACTGTGAAAGAAACCTATGGCTATATGCGCACACTAAAAATGGAGGTTAAGCACATAGAGACATCAAAAACTATAAATGTTGCAAAAGACTTTAAACTATCCTTAGATGATGCAAAAACATGGATAGAGGAAAATAGTCTTTTTGTCCGCTTCAACCGTGATAAAATCAGCATTCCAGATATAGTTTCATATGTAATGCCAAAGGTTCAGGTAATGGACATAAGCATATATGAAACAGATATTGAAGAAATAATAAAGAAAATCTATAGGAAAGGCGTGAACGTATGACTAGAGCAAAAAGGCTTTTTAGAATGTATTGGCCTTTTACTAGAAGTGTTGTACAAGCAGCACTTACCTACCGCATAAATTTTTACCTATTTGTCTTGGGAGGACTTTTAAAAATCTTTGTTGCTTATTATCTGTGGAAAGCCATTTTTAACAGCACCGTAAGCACATCATTGAGCGGCTTTACACTAAACGATATGATTATTTATATATTTATGAGTACTATAACTTCCAGATTACTCAGTAATGAAGTTGACATGATCATAGCATCAGAGGTGCAACAGGGCTCTATTGCCTCTAATCTGATCCGGCCCATCAGTTACCGTTCAAGACTTTTTTTCATGTCCCTTGGAAATGTAATATACATGTTTATTACAATTTTAGCACCTTTGTGGTTTGGATTGGTAGCTGTACGTTATTTAACAGTTAAAGAACTTCTTCCAGATATCCAAACACTTATAGCATACCTTTGCAGTTTGATACTTGCATTTACAATCCAGTTCTTGTTCAATTTCTGCTTCGGTATAATGGCGTTTTATGTTACTTATATGTGGGGGCTGTCCTTTCTAAAAAAAGCTATTATCAGTTTCCTTTCAGGGCAAATTATTCCTTTTGCATTTTTCCCTTTATGGTTACAGTGTCTTATGAACTTTATGCCCTTTGGTTCAATCATTTATGTACCTGTGATGATTTATCTGGGGAAGTATACAAGTATGCAGACATTAACTGTAATAGGACTTCAATCATTATGGGTTTTTGTATTACTTGCAGCCAGTCAATTTATGTGGAACAGGGCTATAAGATATCTTACAGTCTTAGGAGGTTAGAATTATGCTAAAAAAATATGCAAGGCTCTATAAGAGCTTTACAATCCAGTATTTAAAGATATTGATGCAGTCTAAACTAAATTTTTTTATAGGCTTGTTTGGATTTTTTTGTCTCCAAGCCACAGGTATTGCATTTATTTATCTAATTTTTCAAAGAATCCCCAGCCTTAATGGATGGAATTTGGATGAGGTAGCTTTTATTTATGGATTCTCCCAGCTTCCCAGAGGTCTTGACCATCTTATTACCGATTTTATATGGATCTTCAGTCAAAATGTTATAGTAAGAGGCGAATTTGACCGTTATCTCTTAAGACCTATAAATCCTTTGTTTCAGCTCATTGTTGAACGCTTCCAGCCCGATGGATTTGGAGAAATATTGATAGGTTTAATTCTTGTTGTCATTTCTAGCAGCCATCTGCATGTGAAGTTTGGATTTCTTGATATACTGTTATTTACCGTAGTGGTTATATCTGGTTCGGTAATTTATACTTCAATTAAACTATTTTTTGCTTCTTTTGCTTTTTGGATAAAGAGCAGCATATCTATTTTAGATATGATTTATTCATTAAGCGATTTTGCCAAATACCCTATAGGGATCTACTCAAGAGTAATACAAGTAATAATAACTTTTATAATCCCTTTTGCTTTCACAGCTTTTATACCAGCAGGATATTTTATTGGAAAGGTTCCTGTGAATCTTGCTCTATTTGGAACTGTCTTAGCTTCTATCTTATCCTTCACAATGGCATACACAGTATTTCAAAAAGGCATAAATTCGTATGAAAGTTCTGGAAACTGACACTATTATGAGTATTCCAATCCCCTTATATAAATACTAATGTTTTTTTAACTCATGAAAATCTGGGTAAGCATATCCAATTTTGCACTCAATATCCTCACTTATAATTATATATAATGTCCACCAGTACTTTTTTCTGCATCATATATAGATTAAATAAATTGAAGGGTATACATTAATATTAGTGACAAACTTTATTTAGATATAAAAAAGCTGCTGCAAAATGTATAAAATCATCAATAAAATTAAAGTTTATATACAAATAATTTAAATTAATTATTACATATGGAGCTCTTAATTTTAAAAATATTAATATCATTTTGCTGACAGCCTTTTATATTTAAAATTTATATAGTGTTACTTTGTGAAGCTTTTAAATATGTTAGTAAATTCAAAGTCTGATTTGTTTACTCCGCTGAAATTGTAATTTCCAGTACCATTAACATAATCTCTTGTATCAGCCCACATAGACAAAAATGCTGTGTAATCTGAAGTATTAGCCCAGTTTAATAGAGTTTGGGCATCTGATTGATAAAATATTTCAGAAGAAGTATCGTTTTGTCCAATCATAGGTGTTACGCCAATCTTGGTTTGAATTCCTAAACTTACACATTGATTATGAGTACTTTGAACCGATTGTATAGCATAAGTACCCATTTTACCATTTGGACTAGGAGCAACACCATCGCCATAATCCATCGCCATAACATTAACTAAATCTATTCTAACTTTATTTGCTGAAGCATTTGAAAGAACGTATTCTCCATCACTTGTGAGACCAGATGGTAATACTGGTAAAGTATATGATACAGTAAGTTTAGGATTTGAGGCTTCAAGAGCAGCTATTGCTTTATTTCTAGTATCGATAGTAGTTTTATTTGTAATAGCTGAACCTTCAATATCAAAATCTATTCTTGTTAATTTGTATTTATCAATAACTTTTTGATATTTTGCTTGTAATGTTTTATAATCAGAATTTCCACTAGCAGAAGCTAGTTCAGTTCCATTTGCACCACCAAAGGAAACAATGACATCTCCACCTTTACTTCTTAATGAATTAATATCATCAATATAAGTATTTGAATCCATTCCTAAGGAAGAGTAACCACCCCAGGCAGGATTTCCATTTGCATCACTTGTTATGAATGCAAGAGTAAAATATTTTTGACCAGTTTTATTATAACAATCAGTTAAACTAAACGTTGGCCAAGCAGTAGCATCTACATAAGGCGCAAAGAACTTGCCAGGAAAATTAGATTGTGATGGTGATGCAGGAACACCAGTACTACCTCCACCGTTAGAAGGATCAGTACCACCACTGCCATTACCAGGAGCAGTAGTTGTATCAGCACTCCAAAGTGCAGGAGTATTAGGCGGCTCCCATCCAACTAATGAAGTATGAGCCTGTAGACATTTATAAACTACATTATTATAAGATACTAAATCTCCGATTTTATATGCTGTATTAGGTTCCCACAAAAGAACATCTACTGCAGAGTAAGCATTTTCACTCTTAAATTTGAAGGACATATTAGCATTGTTGTTAGCAGAAAGTGAAGCCACATCTAAATCTGTATCAACACTCCAAAGTGCAGGAGTATTAGCTGGTTCCCATCCAACCAATGAAGTGTGAGCTTGTAAGCATTTATAAATAACGTTGCTATAAGATACTAAATCGTTAACTTTATATGATGTGTTAGCTGCCCATGGAAGAATACCAGATGTAGGATTCCCATTTCCACTGCCAGGGTCAGTTGGATTGCTTGTACCACCGCCGTTACCATTAGAAGGATCAGTTGGATCAGGATTGCTTGGTGTTGTAGAAAGATTATTAAAATAATTACGATATGCTTTAGAAAATTCATAATTATTATTTATATCCCAATTTATTGACCAAGACATTAATCCTCTAAAGTTAGAATAACCATTTGTATTTGCAAGTTTATAAGATCCTCCAAAGGAAGTACCATTTATTAAATAATTTAATGCCTTTTCCATATCTGTTGGTTTTATATATCCTCCACTATGTGCAGCGGCAGGACAGGCTGGCAAACCAATCATAACTTGATCTTGTCTTAGAGCTGAGAATACGTTATTTGGATTTCCTGCAATAGGAAAACCATGTAAAAGCATTTCAGCCATGGCAACTTCATAATCTGGTGTACCTTGATTATAAGTTTTTCCATCAAGAGCAGTGCTTCCACCAGCGTTATAATGTTGAACATGTATATAAGTAAGATTATCTTTTAATCCGTAAATAACTGGTAAATATGCACCCCATATATTTGCATATGCAGTATAACCACCTTGAACATAAGCAGTTTCAGGTGCCATACTTAAAATAAAATTAGAACCATAGTGATTACATATAGTTTTAAGAGCTGAAATTAAGTTAACTATTTGTGGTGTAGTAGGATTCTTAAAATCTGTATCACCACTATTTAGTGACATACCACTTTCTAAATCGATATCGATTCCATTAAAGCCGTATTTATCTATTAGTGAAATAGCTGAATTTATAAAATTTTGCTTTGAGGTTTGGTCAGGTAGAAGCAAAACTCCATTTTGTCCACCTATTGATAATACAACTTTTTTACCTTTACTGTTTAGTGCTTTAATGTCAGATTTGAAATCATCGTCTGATCCAGTGACTGGAGAAAACTGCAATGTAGATCTATCACCTGAAGTTTCAGCAAATGCTACATTTATAACATCCCAATCGCTTGATACATTGCTTAGTTTGACAACTCCTGTACCATTATCGAAGTTATGCCAATACCCAACCAATAACTTACTTGGAAGATCAGAAGAAGCAAAAACGTTAGTTAGCGGAAGGTTAAAGGTTATCATCGTTAATGTAAACATAATTGATAAAAATTTTCTTAGAACTTTTCGCATAAAAATCCCCTCCCATTTTAAAATTAGATTTATAAAATATACCTTATTAAAAGTAATTTCTTTATAAAGTATATTTCTATTTCTATATTCACATAATGTACGAATTAAATAAATATATTTATCTCATAAATTACAAAATTAATCATAAAACGAAACTATTAAATAAGAAAGATTATATTTTCCAATAAAAGCATCTTTTATAATATTAATATTGACTTTTTTACAAATTAAAATTTCATATTTATAAGAAACAGAATTAGTAAATTGTAATTATAAAGAAAGATATCACTAACAGAATTTAATTTGATAACGATATCCCTTTTATTGCTTCCCCTTTGATATATGGCAGCACTTATTATGCTGCTATATTTTAAAAACTTATTATAATTTTTCATAAAAATTATAATCGATGAAAATAGCCTTAGGCAATTTATATAAATGCCTGAGGCTATAAATATCATTTATTTATGATACGATTCACAGTATCAGTATCATTTTATCTAATCATTATGACACTCTCTTTACAGGAATCCACAATTCACAAAACAAACCATGCTCCCCTTTATCAGGATAAACTTCATAGTCAGTATCTTCTGTTTGTTCATATTCAGATTGTGGTAAAAATTCTTTAAAAAATCTGCTCCACATTTCACTGATACAATAACTATTATTGCCGTAACATTTAAAAACTACATATGTCCCCGAATCAATTTCCCATATACGGTAACCTTTTTGTAACATCACTTCTACATTATCTATGTCAGTATCTTCATCAATAATTACTCCAATTCCATAATCAAAAGTTCTCTCATTTTCTTTAGTAGGGCTGCATAAACCATATAAATCTTTTTTACCAGCCTTTCTCAAATTCGTGATTTCATCTATCAATTTTTTTTCATGACATTCTCCCCAAAAATCAGGAATATCATGGTTGCCAGCGTCATTGATGATTTCATTATTAAACGCGCGTACCTTTGCAATAAATCTCTGTTTGCCAATTTCTTCAATCCTATAATTCATAGTGCTTCCACCCTCCAATATAATTTTAATGACTAAAGGGTTAAACAGACATAGCTGAGTTCCTTTTTTTCTAGCTAGTTTTGGTGATACACCGTGAAATCGCGAAAAAGCCTTTGTAAAACTTTCAGGAGTTTCATAACCGTACTTAAATGCAATATCTATTATCTTACTTTCACTTAGCTGTAATTCCTGTCCTGCTAGTGACAACCTTCTGTTACGTATATATTCATTAGCTGTCATTCCAGCCATTAAGCTAAATACTCTATGAAAGTTATAACACGACATATGCACCTCTTTTGCTACATTTTCGTAATTTATTTCTTCAAGGAGATTGCTCTCCATATAATCAATTGCCTTTTGTAAAAATTTCGCTAAGCTCATCTATTCTCTCCCCTTTCACTATGTATTATAAAGGCTCGCAAAAATATCTTCTGGTCCTAGTTTGCTAAATTTTGTCCTGTACGCTTTTTTATATATGGTATTTTTAATTATTATATAGCCCTCACTATAAATTACTATTTATAACCCAATCCTAAATTGGAGTTTATTTATACATTCTTTCTTATAACTCTGCATGGATTTCCGTAAGCAATTGTATCTGCTTGAATATCCTTTGTCACAATACTTCCTGCTCCAATTACAACATTATCTCCAATTGTAACACCAGGTAGAATAACAACCCCTCCTCCAATCCAGACATTATTGCCTACTTTCACTGGCGCAGTTTGTGTTTTACAAAATTCAAAGGAACCATCATCTTTACTCTCTCCAAAACGTTCTTTTGCATTTGTTGGATGAAAAGCTGTATATATCTGCACATTAGGCGCAATAAGAGCATTATTACCTATTTCAATTCTGTTGTCATCTAAAAATGTGCAATTCATGTTTACTTCACAATTGTTTCCAAAATAAATATTATTACCGTAATCAACATAAAACGGCGCAGTAATCCATAAATTATCTCCACATCCTCCAAGAAGTTGTTCTAATATATTATGCTTCTTTTGCCTATCTTCTGAATTAACTAGATTGTAATCACGTATCAAATTTTTCGCCTTATGCCACTATTCTAATAATTCTTTATCACCACAATCATAAAGTAGACCTGCTAACATTTTTTCTCTTTCTGTCATCTAGACCACCTCAATAAATTATAATTTATCTTTCAGTTAATTATAACATGTTTTGGAAATAACATACTTCTCAATTATTTTATCTATTACTATAATGGTGATAACTTTGTTATACTTAAATCTATTAAATTACTACCACATAGCATAAAATATACTTTAGCTTTTTTAAAGCCATATTATAAAATCGTAACAATTGGCAATGCTGATGTATACATTTCATGAATAAAATTAAAGAGCAGCAAACAAGATTTCTCCTATTTACTACCCTTTAAAAATCATTATTAAACTTGCAAAAATTCCTCATAAGTTTCTATTTCATCCTCTCTCTTAAATATTCCTAGGTGGCTTTTATATTTGAAAACAATTAACCTATGAAATATCCTCAATTGCTAGTAACCTAGGATTATTTCCTTCTTGAATTTTAATGCACACTTTTGCCACTTTCATTTCTAAATTTTTTATTACTGTTTTTACTTTACATATAAAATAATAATCTTCCACATTATTAGTAACTACTGCTATAGGATTGAAGTTCCATCCATTTATTCCATCCACTGCTTCCCATAGCATTTGCTTTTCCTCTATTGTAATAATATTTCTAATTTCTAATTCTTTAACCATAATATCTCCTCCCTTTTCCTGTAATTAATATTATCATTACTTCTTTACAGTTATTTTATAAACATTATAACTTTTTGTTAAAATATTATTACAAAAAAATGAGGACAAACTAAGTATTTCTATAACTCTACCTTTATCTGTTGCTTTCTTTAAAATAGTTATTTATAATAACCACACCTTTCTCCATTTCATTTTTAGTAATAATCCTGCTTTAAATTTAATTCGTTTAAAATTACATTCGAAAAGCTTTTGTAAATCAACCTACCTAATCCCACGTGGCAATTATACTATAAACCTATTTTCAATTTCTCTACTCATTTTTTATTTTTTCTAATTCTTCTAAAATTGTATCTAACTTTTCATCCATTTGTTTAGTCCTGTTTATAAGACTTTTAAATCCCCTTATTCCTTTATATATTCCTATTATTATTAAAATTATTATTCCAAAATTAATCCAATTAATAAGTAAAGTCATATAATTAATTTGCATAAGCTGTCTCCTAACTTTATAAATTATATGTTAATTATATCACATTTTACCATTTCTATTTATCTAACAGAATTTTTATTACCTCATCCATTGAAAGAACATCTGCAAAACGCTTATCCCAAATCTTATAATTATAAAATTTATAAAGTTTCTCACCAGATAAATACTCGTTATCGAAAGTTGAATTTGTTTCTTCTGGAATAATTATTTTATATTCATAATCAAAGGCACTTTTTAAAGTAGCATCCATACAATATTCTGTTTGAAGTCCTACAAGTATAATAGTATCTATCTTTTTATTTTCTAAATACTCTCTTAATTCAGTATTATGAAAAGCGCTGTTATACTTCTTTTCAACGATATATTCGCCATGCTTAGGTGCTACCTCATTATATATCTGCCAGCCATCTGTGCCTTTTTCAAATTCTGTGCCCTCTCCATCATCATGACGTACATATATAACTTCCTTATTATTGCTCCTTGCAACTGAAGTAAGTTTCTTAATATTTTCAATAACTTTCTGTTCATTATAAGGATGATCCTTAATAAGTGCATTTTGCACATCTACAACCAATAAAACTATATTACTCATATACATTCTTCCCTTCGCTTATAAATTACTAAAATTACCCTGCTATTTTTATTATAAAAGAGGTTTTTCTATTTGTATAACGAATTTATTTAATTATATCTATCGAAAATATTAATTATAGAGAGGAATTATTTGAAGCATGGACTATGAACTTTTAAAAACATTTATTTGCTTAGCTAAGTTAAAAAATTTTACAAAAACTGCAGAGCAGCTCCACTTAGTTCAATCTACTATCACCAGTAGGATAAAACATCTAGAGCATAACATAGGCGAAACCTTATTTATCCGTACAAATAAAAATGTAGTACTAACAAATACTGGAGAAGTTTTTCTTCCTTATGCTAAACAATTATTAAGCATACATGAATCTGCAATTTCTAGGCTTAAAGCCTTAGAACTATTCAAAGATACACTTAACATAGGTGCTGTCCATTCTATTTACGATTATCATGTTCAAAACATGGTTTTAAAATATATGCAGCAAAATAAAAGAATTGCAATAAAAGTTACTGTTGAACATAGTGAAGAACTTATACAAATGCTTCATGAGAATCAATTAGATATTGCATTTACATATTTGGATATCAAATCTCCCCAATTTATATGTGAACCCTTCTATAGGGACAAAATAATATTGGTTACTGGTGCACAAAATAGTTATGCTGCATGCGGCATCACAGATGACGAACTTAGAAAGCTGCCTTTGTTATCCTCTGCAATTCTTACTAAACCCTTTCAAGAATGGTTCTACTCAGTTTTTCCGAAAAACTATGTATATCCACTAGATATCAATATTAGCAGCAACACCATAACATTTTTAAAAGAAGGTATTGGCTTTAGCTTCATGATGGAATCTGCTGCGAAAGAGTTTCTTAAAGAAGGTTCACTAGTAGAAGTAAAACTTCTAGAAAGCACACCGCCAAGTATGGAAAGCTACATATTACTAAACAAGCAGCGAATTAATTCTGAAGCGGTAAGTTTATGGCTTAATGAATTTAAGCTTTGCTGATTATATTCTAATTGTAAACAAAAAAGAAGAAGGACCTCTATCATCAGGGATTCTCCTTCTTTATTTAGTCTTTTAGATTTGTATTTTTTTATATTTATGGCAATGTATTAAAACTATTCTTACCATACTTATAACTTGTATCTTTATTATAGCTTTCACTATAATTAGTATTTTGGCAAACATCCTGTAATTTATTATCACTATAATTAATTGATAACGTCATATCAGGAATGTTATTCCAACCTTTAGATGATATTTCCTTAACCATACTTGCAAAATTTTCTTCACATACCCCTGTATATTGTTTAGGCACATAGGGCTTTCCGCTTTTAGCCATCTCTTCAAGTTTAGAATTAAAAATGTCAGTAATGTTTTGTCCATCATCAGTATAATAACTTTCATCTTTTTCTGTTAAACTTCTAATATCAATTCCAGTTACATCTAAGGCTTCATGATACAAATCATATTTTCCAAGTCCATCCAGGGTAAATTGGGTACTCTTTGCAATCCCATATCGTGATGATGAAAGAATATGATTGTACAAGTCATTTGAATTATCTCCTGAATTAAGAAGCTCTTCTATTTTTTCTTTCAATCCTTTATCTTCAGTACCATTAACAGTCAAATTATAACTATATGGGTCTATAGAAAAAGATAATTCAGTACCTTCTGGAACTTCAATTCCATTTTCTTTAAACAAATTGTCCATCTCTGAATTAACCACTTGCCTGTTAAATGTTTTCTGATCTTCGTCTTCCTCATTTGCATTAGGAAAAGTTATTCCCCTAAACAATGAATCTTTCATATTACAGCCATTTATCTTCCCATACTTTAACATATTTATTTCATTATCATATGCAGCTTCTCGTTCTTCATCTGTTAAATCAGATGCGTAATATGGTGAATTTTCATTGCAATACTTATCCTGAATATAAGCCTCAGGATTTGAATGAGACTTTGCTACTTCAAGAAGTTTGCTATATTTATCATGTAACGCCTCATAACATACATCAGTCTCACTTACATAAGAATTTCTCGATGTTATTTTATCTCCAGCACTTTTAATAGTTTCTGCATTTTTTTCTTTTGCTTTATTAATATAACTTTGGAGGTCAATTGACTCATCTATTCTCCTATTTGATGATGGCCCATTATTTTTACTAACTTGAGACATTTTCTTAGCTGCACCGCTTATGGTAATAGTATCTGATGACTTGTAAGCTGCTGATCTTTTTACTTTCTGAGCATTTGAAATTCTAAGCATCTCCATATATAATCTTGCTTGCATACCTGCTGTAATTCTCATGAGCTCTCCCTCCTTTCGCACTGTAAACCATGCTGCTATAAATTATTTATAATTATTTTTTGATATGTCATACTGCCAATTAAAGTTTATTGCAACACTACTCATTGTTGAACTTCCTGTTGCTAATGCATTATATTCAAACTGCCAAACTTGACCAACTAAAATTCCATCTGTGATTGAAATATTATATGAACCACTTGTTGCACTACTTACTTTAGAAGTATACCACTTTCCTGGTTGTGCTGGCATTATCATATGATGCACATTACCTTGACTTGGAGACTGCACACTCTTTGTTGTAACAGATGTCACAATTGCTCCGCTTGGAATATTAGTATTACCAGTTAAATCTAACTTTAAAATTGTTGAATTTACACCACTTGATGATAAAGAAGTATTACCAGTATTTTTTGCAGTTCCACTAAAATTAAATGTACCACTGCCAGTCTTTATACGATTATATAAGTTAAGCGTAAAATACATAGGTTGATTTTCATCATACTTGCTGCCACGAGCTACCTTAACGTAGAATGCTTGACTTGATCTTGTTCCATCGCAATTAACTGCTAAAAAAGGAATGGCTGAAGTTGGATTTTTTACATCACTAGGGCTAGTAGCTGAATAAACTTTTGTTCCCGTAGAATCATATAATTCCATGTACATGCCTTCATAATCGCTATCATATGAACAGCGGGTATAAATTTTATCACCTGAATTTACAGTAAATTTAAAATAAGCCACATCCACATTAGCTGGCAATATTACAGTAGAAGTGCTTTTCCCGTCAATATAGCTTCCCCAGTTATAGGCCGTGTCAATTGTAGTGTAGTTATCCGCAACCAAAGCTGCTGGCGGAGTAGTTGTAGCTATTTTTACTTCTGCATAAGCAGTTGTTGCCGGCTTAAATAATACAACCCCAGCTAATAGCATTAAGCTAAATAGCATTACCCCAAAATACTTTTTTAATCTCATAGCTCTCAATTCCTTTCATTGTATATATCTTTTATATATGGATTAATATCCATATTATTACTATCGTCATCAGTTTCAATATCTTTACTTTTTTATATAAATTATCAAAATAACTTATTCTATAGCTTCTAAAATTTCTATATTTTCTGCTATATTTAAAACATGTATCTCAATTCTATCTTTTACTTTTATATTTAATGAACTTTTATTATCCTTAATAAAGATTATCCCTTCTTTATTCATGTTTTTTATTTTACTTCGTGAAATTCCAAGTTTATCACTCAAAAGCTTGTCTACCCTAAGCTCTATTAAATACTTGCAATCAATTTCAATAATAAGTTCATTTTCATTACTATAATATGCTTTTGATTTCTTTTAGATTAATTCATAATCAATATCTTCTAGAATAACTTCAGTTTTATTTTTATTATACATGCTTAAATTAAAAGCATATTCTCTAACTAATTCCTTATCATTAGAAAGAAATTTTTCATACTCATATTTATTAATATCATGTGGTTTTACTCTTTCATATATTGCCATATTCCATGTTGATTTACATTTTTCACATTGATAAATCAACCAAATATCAATGCTGTTTTTATTTGCATTTACTCTAAATTTTTCACTATTTATATAGTATGCTTTTTCATTACATTTAGGGCAATTCCTTCTTACCATAGGCAAATTTTTAGGGATTAGTTCCCATTGATATTTTTTTAAATAGCTCATTTTGCTCCTCCTAAGTCTTCAATTGTTTAGGATTTGCAAAGGCTATTTCATCATATTTTTATCATAATGCAATAGCCTCTGCTATGCATAAAAAATATCTATTGTCATAAATAATTCCTCCAATCTTTTTCTATGTATATTTTATCAACACTGCATATTACATAAAACCTCATTCTTGTTTTATAAATAAAAATACGCCACCTAATACAAATTAGATAGCGTACTTTCTATTATTATATATTCTTTTTTTGTAAAATAATTCTTTGTATAGTTTTGGGTGATAAATAATATGTTTCTGAAAGGCTTTGAATAGATATTCCTGATAAATAATCTTCATATATCTTATTGTTTCTAACCAAAAATTCTTCTTTACTCTTGATTAGCTCCCCCCATGCCATTTTATTCTCTTCCTTTTTGGGTATATAAATGCATTCACCATCCACATATTCTTGTATAATTCTCAATATATTTTCAGGGAAAACATCCCTAGCACTCGAATAGCCCATTACCTGCTCCTCCTAAATTTAATACTATTTTAGGTTCGAGCAAAGACTATTTCATAATTTAATTATTTACTTTATGCAATAGCCTCTGCTATGCACAAATAACAGGTGTATTCATAAAAGCCATGCCTCCTTTTCGCATGTCAATCATATAGATTTTCATTTAAATATGTGTTTTATCACATTTATATTATATACAAGTTATACAAAACTTACCATAATGGATTCAGATTTTTGTATTGAGTATATTTTTTATACTAACACAGAAAAAATCTTCATACTTGTATATTTATTGCCATCTATTATATCATTATTTTGTAAACTACAAATAAGACACGAAAAAGGAGCGATTATATGAATTTTGAGGAAATAGATTTAAAGACCTTTGACTTTAACCCTTTTATAAAAGTAGAGGATTGGGCTCTTCTAACGGCTGGAACGGAAAGCAAATTTAACATGATGACTGTTACTGGTGTAATGTGCGGAAAATTTTTTCTAAAGCCAATGATGCAGGTATATGTTCATCCAGACAGGTATTCCTACCAGTTTTTAAATGATAATGATTACTTTACCGTGTCATTTTTTGATGTTCCCCGTCATCCTGCTTTACAAATCTGTGGAACACTGCATGGCAATGAGTGTGATAAAGTAGCCGAGTCTGGGCTTCACCCAATTCCATTTGAAAACACAGTTATTTTTGAAGAGGCCAAAATAATCTTCGTATGCAAAAAAGTCTATCATACAGATGTAGATAAAGATAATTTTGATTCACAGCAATTATTTAACGAATACTACAAGGATTCATCAACATTTCATAGAATTTATTTAGGTCAAATTGAAAAAGTATTGTGCCACAAATAACTAAAGCATAATATTTAAGAGAACCTCCTCCCTCTAGAGTTGGTTCTCCCACTAAAATACAGACTATATTTATTATTAGTTACATATATGAGATTCACTTCATAAAAATGAATTATTCCTAGTCTAAGTTTAAGATTGTTTCAGTTTTGTTTAGTTTTGTTAATTCAACACTTGTCCTCCATAGATCCTTCATATTTTCTTTGTTATAGGAAAGCTCCGAAGATTTTATTTCCTTTGTGCCTTGAAAATATTTACCTGTAACTTCGTTTAATTCAGGATTAATCACTAAAGATGCTAATGCTTTACCTGATTTGTCAGCAGTATTAGCATTTGGTCGAAATAAAGTAGTAACAGGAAGAATATAGTCACAAACAAATTTCATTAAAGGAGGAAAGGTTCGAGAAAACCCTGTACCTGGCATCTGTCCAGGATCAAAAGCATTTACTGCAATATTCTTATTAGTTTGCTTTTTTATTCTTTCAGCTAACTCATAAGTGCAGTATATATTACATAATTTTGAAGTAGTGTATCGACGTTGACCGATTAACATCATATTTTTATTTTCACTGGTTTCTTTAGGATAAGCTAATAATCTGCCATTCTCGTATACAGGCTCAGCTATCCCTGTTTTTCGTAATGGGTCATGAGTTGCGCTACTAACAAAAACTATTCTACCTGAATTCATAATTTTTTCTGATAGCATATTAGCTAATAGAAAATGTCCAAGATGATTAGTTCCAAAGGTACTTTCAAAGCCATCCTTAGTATAATGAGTTTTATCAACCATGATTAATCCCGCATTGCAAACTAGTGCATATAGTGATGGATAATCTGAATTCGAAAATTTGCTTACAAAATTTCTTACAGATTCTAAAGATGCAAGGTCAAGTTCCAAAGAAGTTATATTATTATTATTCGTTTCCTTAATTAGTGAATTTACTGATTCCTTTGCTTTAGCTACATTACGGCAAGCTAGTATAACATTATTATTTTTATTGGCTTTAGCAATGTGTTTAGCACATGCATAACCTAATCCTGAGTTCCCCCCAGTTATAATAATGGTTTTTTTATTTGAATTCATTTCAGTTAACATAATTACACTCCTTCTCTAAAAGTGGGACTAGTATATTTTGTTATTGACACCGTCAACTTAAATTCATTATAATCTCGAACATTGACAGTGTCAACATGATGTTGTAAAATTAATTATAAATATATTTGGAGGATACTATGAAAAGCAGTAATGATACAAAACAAAAGCTAATTGATGTTACAAGACAAATGATTGATGTTAATGGTGTTGATTCAGTCAGTATGCGTGATCTTGGAAAAGAAATGAATTTATCTAGAAGTGCGGTTTATGTATATTTTAAAAATAAAGACGATTTACTTGCAGCCATTGTGACTGAAAATTTTGAAATGCTAAAAAATCGCCTTTGCAAATCAATTGAAGAAATAAATAATCCAAGAAAGCTTGTTTATGAAGTTTTATATACTTTTTATGATTATGGGATAAATAATCAAGAGCATTGTGAATTAATGTTCCGCAAACAATGGCCTAAAGATCAATATCCTAACCTACACATTTCAGCCGTTGAAGTATTTGAACTCATCTATAAATCTTTAGAAAAAGCTTATGATCAAAAATGCACTATTAGTAAATCTCCGAAACAATTGACAGCAATGGCATCTGCATTTATTTACGGTCTGGCTGAGCTTAATTCTACTGGACATCTAGAACCTGAGAAAGGATTAGATGATCCAACTGGTTTAATTAATTCATTTTTAGATTTAATTTTTCTATAAGTTTATAAACAATTTTCTTTATAAACTGGTACGCCCAAAAATTCCCGTCAATGGCTTATATAGTGAGGGTTATGCACTTTTAATTATTATATAAAAACTTTACTTATTCATGATAGGGTTTGCTATATCAGTAACAAGTGATATAACTTTTAATGTACCCTTTTTTAGTATTGCGTAATACTTGTACAACAAAAAAATACCACAAATTCATTTTATTGAATAATGCGGTATCCTGATTTATTATTTCATTAAGTTTAACATTACTTCAATATTCTACTAATAAGAGAGACAATAGAATTTTTGATTTTTCCCATATGCACTTTATAATAATAATTTTCTTTACTATCCAACCATCCCTTATCACTCCAAAATTTAAAATCAGCAGAACTTTGTGGCGCCTTTGAAAATGCCCTTTGCTGCATTTTGAAAGTTAAAAGTTTAATAAACGATGGCTTTATAACCTCTGTATTAATTATTTTGCTGTAGAACAAATCCACTTGTTTATTCAATTTTTTCATTTCCTTCATTGACTTTATATTATCCCTTTCATGCAGTGGAGCATAAGTTAATCCAACTTTTGCACAGGTTATAAATCCCATCGTGCCAATTATAAAGGATAATATACTTCCCACAACTCCTAATCCTACTGAACCAGTTGATATGACTACCATTGCCTTCTTTCCATGAAAATCAGGTCGGTGACATCTATAAGCAAAGCGATCTAGAAAGTTCTTCATAATCCAGGATAAATTATACGTATATACTGGCGAGCTAAATATTACGGAATCAGCTTGTTTCATTTTAAATTCAAGGTCATTCCTATCATCCTTTAGCGGGCAGTTTTCTTCACCTTTTTCAATGCATATAAAGCACCCTTTGCAAGTATTAATATTGGTATTACTCAATTGCACATATTCAAATTCAATTGTATTATTCTTTTCTACTAATTTTTGTTCAATTAGTTTAACAGTCTTATAAGTATTACCGTTGATTCTGGGACTCCCAATTATAGCCAATATATTCATATCTCTTTCCCCCAAATATTTCACTCGTTAATAATTTTACAATTTGTAAGACAATTAAATTTCGTCCAAATATATTTTCATTGTAACATATTTTGTAAATATCACACTATTCAATTTTCAAAGAACATTTTCATAATTTGCTACGTCATTTCTACAAATTATCCATTACTTTTTTCCTACTACAATACCAATGAATGCTTCCAAAAAAACACCTACTACTATGCCTATACCAATTTTATTAAAGACTACACCTAATCCAGCACCTATTGCCAGGCCAATTATTATATATTTTGTGTCAATCCTTTCACATCTCTTGTTTATATATAAAATGATTCTATATTTTCTATTTACTAATTTCATCTATTATTAATGATTTTGAAATATACATCGCCTTTATTATGCCCTTAAGACGAGTGTGATGAGAAGTACCCTCCGCAAATTTCAGCTGTGTTTTTTCACATTTGCTGATAATTGAAGATATGGGAGCTATTGCATCTTTCACTTCTTCTTTTGTATATGTATCAATAACATCTTCATCTGCCATTAATGACTTTGAAATATATAATGCTTTTATCCTATTCTTAAGAAGTGTGTGTTGCGAGGTACCCTTCTCAAATTTCGGCTGCATTTTTTCACAATTACTAATAGTTGAAGATACAACTCGTAGTGCCTCTTTAAGCTCTTCTCTTGTGTATTTTTCCATAAAGTTTTACCTCCTCAGAATTTATTTATTTCTATTCTATTACAAATGTTAACTTAATTATAGCAAACTTCACTTTGCATTAAATTTATGACTTAGATTATTGAATTTAAATAATGCCATTTTCCGCTATATGGACTTTTGGGCCAGCCTTTTTACATAATTCCTGTCATTCATATATAGATACCGTAATCCAATATTCAACTTATTATATATAATTATTAGAAAATTTCCTAGACATCAAAAAAGTCCTTGTAAACGCCGAAAAATCGACATTTTCAAGAACTTTAAATCAATTTTCATTTCTTATATCTTTTAATAGTCCTTCAAACCACTTTACATTTACTAAATGATGAGAATGTGAATTTTCCAACATTTTTCTAAAATATGTAGGAATAGTTTCATCATACTCAAGAGATTGTTCTAATAAAGAAATTTTCTTTTTAGTTTGTTCAATTTGTATTTCTATTAGTTTGGTTAGCTCCTCGCTTTTATATTCATTAGCAAACAACATTGCTGCATAAAAAGATAAGTTTATATAATCTGTCTTAGATCCATACTTATACATTAATTTTTCAAATTCCTTATCTCCTAGTTCAGTTATAATGTAATTATTCGTTTCTCTAGTATTGTCTGATCTATTAACTTTTTTAATATATTTTTTTTCTTCTAATTGTTGAAGATTGTAATAGAATGAACCTTTAGTGAAATTTGCTATATATTTATAGTGTCTCTCTTCCATTAAGGCTAATAATTCGTATCCATAAGAACCAGGGTTTTGTTTTAATAAACCTAGAATTAGTAATGGTATCAAAAAAAACACCTCCTTCATGTTCTTCATCAACATTATATTAACGGTTATTTCATAATTATAAAGTTTTATCATTGTTCGCTTGCATAACTTGAGATACAAATTCCTCATATGATATTTTCCCTAATGCAAACTCCATGCTTTTTATATATATCTTTTCTGTTTTTGTATGTGTTCTAGCATTATTTAGATTTAGCAGCTCATTTTCATTAATTAATGGCTTCAATACATGTTGCCTATTAGAAAAGGCTTCAAAATATCGTAAACCAAATTTTCTTTGAGAAATTGCGTTAATATGAATACCATCAGGATTAGAAGTTAAGCCTGCGGCTGTGACAAAGTAACAATTATCTTGTTCAAAAGCAAACTTTTGTAACTCTTCATTAATAAACTTATATTCAGTACAGCTTTTTCCAAATCCTTCTTTGCCTAAAAACTCTCCTAATCCCCCAATGATAATTGGAATATCTGGAGCATTTAATTCCTTTCTAAAAGCCTCAATAATTAAAAGTAATTTTTTATAATATACTTTGTAGTTACCATTAAGACCATCACTTTCTCCTTGATGCCATAAAATTCCTGTGAGCTCACTACTTTGCATAGCAAATTTAGCTTCTGTTATTGCATGTCTAAAAAGAACTTCATCTACAGCCCACTCATCTAGTGTACTTCCACCTTCAGCACAAGGAATTAAACCAATAGTATCTTCTCCATTTTGACGACACCATGCATCTGAAAATGAACCAGCAAGACTTATTCCTGAAACAGGACGGTCATAATTGATGGGCTCCGTCATCATCTGCCATCTACCATTCCTGAGCATTTGTATTCTCTCATTATAAATGGGTGGCACCTCATGAATAAACCCGCGCCCTGCCATATTTGACTGTCCTACCATTAGAAATGATTTAATCATTTTTTTCATCCTCTCTTTATCTCTACTAAGAAATGCTTCTGATTCTTAATAAATGTTAAGTATTTACTTTGTTTATATATTAGTTATTCTTAATATATTTATCATTAGTCTAATTAGACTAGTTACACTTAAATATTATAGTCCAATTAGACTAATTGTCAACTATAACTTTTTTCTTAGCATTTATACTTGGTCTTGATTTATTATTTGCTTTTATTCAAAATATAAAACTTGAACTTGAAAAAGAGTGAACAAAATCGCAAATTCCTTTGAATAATGCGACTTTAAAATCTGTTATTTATTTTTATTGGTTAATAATACTATTGTGTGTTAGACATTTATCTAACTAGATTTTCTCCATCCTTAAATGCTCGTAAAGATAACTCCTCAAACTGCTCGAAATTAGAATCATACCTCTCAAGCTTTTCTGAATTAAAATTCGTAGTTCCACAGCAAAGAATACTATCTTCTAGCTGCCAACCATATCTTGCAAAAATATTATTAACAGCTTTAATACCCTCTGCTCCTATTTGAGGATTAGGGCTACCTTGAACGAATATAGATATTACTTTTTTACCAGGATGTCGTGGCATAAACTTTTCCCCAACCATTGGAAATGTACGATCGAACCAAATCTTTGCTTGACCTGTAACTTGGTAACCATAATTTGGTGAACCAAATACAATAGCATCTGCCTCAGCAATAGCCTTATACATTGGCTGTAGATAATCCTTAACCGCGCAACCATCATGTGTACGACAATAGAAGCAGCTTTGACATCCTCGAATCCCAGGATCGTTTAAATTAAATTCAATAATCTCAGCACCTTTAGATTTCGCTCCTTTTGCTACTTGTTCTAATAATTTTGTGGTATACCCATTTTTTCTTGGACTACCGTTGAAAATAACAACCTTTGACATTTTACATCTCTCCTTATAATAATCACTTTTAATTTTGTGTAAGAATAGTACAAAGTTCAGGCAAACGATCAAGCATTTCGAATGTATCAATTGGATTCCAGTAGTCGCGTAAAGTTATAATTTCACCATTACGAACCTCAACAACTTGAAGATACCTTCTCTGAAAAAGCTTGCTACTCGCCGTAACTTCACCATACATGTCATACTCAGCTATAATAATTTCAGGATTGCTTGTCTCATGTATTGTCATGGATTTATATTCTATTGGTTTTAAAAGTGCAGCTGGCATCATCGCAAGATAATTACGAATATTCTCACGTCCCTGAATTAACCTCATTGATTTTTGAATATGAAACGGCAATTCCAATATACCATCACTTGCAAATAAGTCAGAAAAGCTGCTCAAATCCTTATTTAGAAACATAGTCTGGGCAAGTTCAAATATTTCCCTTGGACTTCTGATATTTTTATTTTCTTCATTCATAATAAACACCGCCTTTTAATATTGATCAAACGGAATTCTCATTCCGTTTATATTGAATATTATACGGAATGGTGATTCCGTTGTCAACATTCAAATTTTGAAGTAAAATAAAAAAAGAAAGGTGGTTATCTGGATGACAAATAAAGAGTTCTATGTAAACAAGGCAGAGAATATCCCCCAGCCTGATGATAATAATTCAAAATCCTTGCGAGCGGATGCAAAACAAAATAAAGAGCAGATACTTGATGCTGCATATAAGATTTTTTCTGAAAAAGGGACGTCAATTCCTATAAGTGAAATTGCTCGTCAAGCTGGTGTAGGCATTGGTACAGTATACCGCCATTTCCCGAGCAAAGAAGAATTGTTTGAGGCAGTAAATGTTAGTTATAAGCAGAAGCTTACAAAAAGAGCTAAATCTCTAATTAATAATATTGATCCAGGTGAAGCTTTTTTTAATTTCTTTACACATATCATAGAAGATGGATTTACTAACAAGGCCTTAAAAGATGCTTTAAATACCGGAATGGCAGATTTTGATGTGCTACAGGATTTTCAATCAACATTTTCTACTCTTCTCACCAAGGCTCAGCAAGCCAAGGCTGTACGTGAAGATATAGATATAAAGGATTTAATTACCCTTATGATGAGTCTTCTGTTTGCTATAGAAGAGCGTAAAGATGATTTGGATACGGAACGATTCAATAAATTAATGTCAATTGTCAGCGATGGACTTCGTTATAAAGATACCAATAATAAGCCGACGTAAATATAGGTATTATTAAATATCTTTGAATATATACATAATTCTTTCTTCTTTTGTATTAATATGGTCAAAAAACACTGATTTTATATTTTACATACAAAATCAGTGTTTCTTCATCCTAAATCATTATTTTCTTAGAATCTTACCCATGGTTTTTCCCTTTGCTAATTCATCAATTAGCTTATCCAGATAGCGAATTCCCTGCATAATTATTTTGAAATAACTTCTATCCCCTCTTCAGTCACAAGAATCGTATGTTCCCATTGTGCTGAAAGAGAACCATCGGCAGTTAATACTGTCCAACCATCCTTCTTATCTATAAATATTTCATGACTTCCGGCATTTATCATTGGTTCAATTGTAAATACCATCCCAGGAGCTAAAACCATATCTGTTCCTCTTCTTCCAAAATGAAAAACAAAGGGTTCTTCATGAATATCTAACCCAACTCCATGTCCTCCAAAATCTCTAACTACTGAATACCCATTAATTTCAGCATATTCCTGAACTGCCGCTCCAATATCTCCTAAAAAACCCCAAGGCTTAACTGTTTCCAATCCTTTATTTAGACATTCTTTAGCTACTCGAACCAAATTCTTAGCGTCTTCATTTACTTCACAAATCATAAACATTCTTGATGCATCTGAATAATACCCGTTAAGTATAGTTGTTGCATCTACATTTACAATATCCCCACTTTTAATGATAACATCTTTACTTGGTATTCCATGGCATACTACATTGTTTATTGATACACAAATGCTTTTAGGATATCCATCATAATTAAGCGTTGCTGGAATTCCACCCTTTGATATTGTATAATCATATGCTAATTTATCTATTTCCTCTGTTGTCATGCCTTCTTTAATGTTCTCACTAATTAAGTCTAAAAGACCATTATTAATTTCCGCACTCTTTTTTATTCCTTCAATTTGCTCTTTTGTTTTTATAAGCTTTTTCGTTGGTACTATACATCCTCTTCTTTTTAAATCACTTAACTTTTTATCAAATTCTGAATGACAATTTTTATATTTAAGTCCGCTTTTACACCAACATAAATCATTTCTGTTTAATATCATTATATTACTCCTTATCTTGACTATTTAATTGATCCTCCATGAAAATAACATTCATAAACTTTAGTATCATCAAAATATATTTCTTCATACCCTTGAAACCACTTAAATTCTCCATTTATAATGCAATGATATTTATACTGTCCATTTTGATATATAATAGGGCCTCTATATGGATTATCCTTAGTCACTAAACTTAATGCTTCCTTTAAAAAACCACCTGAAAATCTTTCATCCAAAACTCTTCCAGTATAATTCATTGCCCAAACTGGGATATCATCCTGCCATAAACCTTCTTCTCCTGAAAAGCTTTCTGTGCCTAAATAAGTATCAATATATTTCAAGTTGCCTTCTACATATTCTAAGTCATGAGAATTTGGCCTTGAGGGTTTACATTCTGGTCCTTTTCCCGCATATGTAGATTTTTTAGCCCTGCATAGAAAATCAATTATACTTTCATTTATATAGTTAACTTTATTTTCTTCTATGGACAACCGGCAATTTTCTTCATAATCATTAACTAATTTATCAATGCTTACCTTAAATAAATCACTTAAAGCAATTAATCTAGCTATATCAGGATAAGACTGTCCTACTTCCCATTTTGCAACTGCCTGCCTTGATATACCTAAGAATTCAGCTAATTTTTCTTGTGACAGACCTTTCGCCTTTCTAAGTGTTTGCAATTGTTCTTGAAAACTCATAGTTTAATCCCTCCTAATAATGAGTATACTGATATTATTATCATGTTTCTACCACTTAAATATAACAAAATTGACAACCAAAAGTTGCATTTAGTAAAAAATAATTTAAAATTAAACATTCCATAATTTTCTAAAATGGATTAATTATTTGCCTCTATTATTTCCTTCAATTTAACATTTTGATTAATAAATCTAGCTTTACTTTTTTCCTGCTTAAGCCGTATAGCATTCTGTGAACAATTATTAATACATGCTAAACACTTTTCACAATTTCCTTTATAAACAGGTTTAGTATTTACATTAATATTATTTACTGGGCAAACTTTCTCACAAACTTTGCAGCTATTACAGGTATCTTCTACATAGAAATTCTTATCATATTCAAGGTTAGCCTTAGTACTAGAATGAAACTTTTTTAATATTGGTTCAATAGATCTTATAACTGCAGAGTGTCTCCTGATATATACTTTTTTAACCTGGATATCGTTAATTATTTTTGCAAGATTTTCTTCTATATTTTTCTTTGGCTCTTTTTTCATCTCTTTAGCTATATCAAACACTGGAAGGTAATTGTCAACCATAAGTATTTCGTTAATGTATGAAAATTGGATTTGATTTCTTTTTCCAATTTCTAAAAGCTCAGGTATGACTGCCCCTGAAAAAGATCCAAAAGACACCACCGCAAAAATATACTTACTTTTTAGTTTGACTTTATTTAGAAACTCCTCAACAATTCTAGGAACCCCTCCATAATAACTTGGAAATACAATACCAATCCTTTCATCTTCAAACTCAAATTGTCCTTGTTTCATTAACTTAGGAATAGAATAGCTTTCCCCTCCAATTCTCTTTGCCACATATAAATTGTTGCCAGTTGCTGTAAAATAAAATATTTTCATAACGCTCTCCTTTCAGATGTTTCACTTGTAACCTCTTATGAAATCCAGTATAATTTGATAAAGTAAATAATTCAAGAGCATATGCGCTAGCTGTTACAAAAGGAGGAAAATTGTTTATGACTAATAAATACAATGCTGAACAGAATAAGATTACAAAAGAAAGTATTTTTGGTGCTCTTATGTCTTTAATGGAGAAAAAAGACTTTAAGAATATTTCTATTACCGAAGTATCGCAAAAAGCTGGTGTATCACGAATGGCTTTTTATCGAACTTATAGCATAATGGAGGATATCCTTATTGATCATTTGGATGACATGTTTAAAGAGTATTCAACTCTTTTAAATCATAAAGAAATTAGCAATTATGAAATGACACGTTTATTTTTTTATTATTTTAGACAACATCAAAAATTTATTGAAAACCTACTAAGGTCTAAATTAACCCACTTAATACTTGAACGGTCTATTGAATTTCTTAATATATACTCCGAAACTATAACATGCACTATGGACTGCTCTCCTGAATTTGAAAAATATAATATTGGATTCATTGCAGGTGGATTTTTTAATGTATTGATGATTTGGTGCAAAAGTGGTATGACAGAGAGTGTCGAGAAGATGGCAGAAATGGTTTACGAGCGGCTTTCTAATCATATTGCTGGAATCTCCTTGATATAAAGAGCTACCTATTCTAAAAAACAAATTATTTTTTTATCTATACTTAATACACGCACTTAACTCAAAAAAATTAAAACTTAACCCAATGAGACTTATAATATCATTGGGTTAAGTTTTAATAGTAAATAAACAAATATTAAAAATTGCTTTCCCTTTTGAAATTTATGAAATTTTAAAAATTCTGCTCATTCATCTTGCATCTCCATCTTAACAGTCCCACTGATTTTCCTTCATATCAACATAATTTTCATTTTTAAATGATACACCTTCTTCTAACAGCAGAAATCGTTGTTCCTGCCACCCCGGTGCCAGCCTCCCTGCATGATTTACCACACGATGGCATGGATATCCCCCATAAAATTCTGCCTGGCTAAGAACCTTACCTACAAGCCGTGCATTTTTATCTCTGCCAATAAGCCTGGCAATTTGTCCATATGTAGCTACTTTCCCTTCAGGGATTTCTTCTACAACGGAGAGTATTTCATAAATCAGTTGTTCATTCATAATCTTTTTCATATATTCACCTATGATACTAATCCTTACTTTAAAATATTGTGCTTTAAAAATTGGGAAAGTAAATATTATTTGATTTATTATTTTATTGAATTCTTTCTAATAGTTTCTGAAATAAATTGAATCCTTCACTCCAATCACCTATATTGGATTCACTATTTATATGGCCCTTTCTGCCAACAGACATTGTTTCAATTTATATTTAGATTATTATACCTTCAAAATGATCCATTTCATGTTGAATTATTTGTGCTGTAAATCCAGTGAACAATTGCTTTTGCTTCTTAAAGTTTCTATCTAGATACTTAACCTCTATCATTTCATATCTCTTTGTTTTTCTAAAGCCAATTAAAGATAAACAACTCTCTTCTGTTTCATAAAGCTTTTCCTTCTTTAATATAACTGGATTTATCATAGGCACAATAAGGCCTCCTACAGTAAATACCAATATACGTTTTTTCACTCCAATCATATTACCAGCCAGTCCAACACAATGCTCTAAGTTTGCTCTTAATGTATCTATTAAATCATCAATTACTGCTATATCATTTTCAGTTGCCTCTTCTGATTTTTGTCCTAAAAACAATACATCTTTTACAATTGGTTTTATCATTTTTTATACCTCTTTTCAGTTATATTTTTTATAAAAAATAAATTATGATTTTAAAATATATCTTATAACCTAACCTTAGTAATATAAATCTTCTTGATTGTATCCCTTCCTATAATTAACCCTAAGTTCTTCACTTAATGCACATTCTTAACTCAAAAAAATTATAACATAAACCAACGACACTTTTAATATCATTGGCTTATATTTTAATATAGAACTACAATTCTCTATAAATAGGCGAGTCCAAAGATTCAAGTCGTGGAAGTGATATCCCTAATCTACGTGCTTCAGCAAGGGTATCTCGTACAAATATCACGTTACTTTCGGCTTTTAGATTTTCACTCCCGCTAGCACTTCTCATTATTTCTCTTGGCAGCTTACCTTCAGCTAATGCTAATTTCATTGCAAAAGCCATAAGGCCTGCAGGTAAATTTACTGCAATATTTGTTAATAAACTTACCTTAGAGCCTTTAGCATCCATCAATGAAATAAGTTCCCTCAATATTAAAGCAAAATCTTTAAAGGCCTTTGCAGAATCAAATAGATTATTAAGTGAACCCACTTTTGATGCTGCAGCCATCATACTTGCATTAGTAATGAAGTGAAACCATAGCCAATTACGCATATCTTTCTTTTCAGAAATACCAAAACCTGCATTTTTAAATAAACGAGTTACCATGTTATATCTAGATTTATTAGTAGTATTATCAATGAAGCCCATAAATATGTTTTTCATGAACCCACCACCTAATGTGTTCTTATTTATAAAAGATCCACCGGCTCCTGGGAATCCCCAAACGACTTGCTCTTTTGGTATTGATCCAATTGAATTTAACGGCTCATCAATAATATTATTAAATATTAAAACAGTTGAATTATTAACAAGTGGTTCTAGCCAATTTATTATATTACTTAATTGATTATGATTTACACTAATCATAATCAAATCAAAATCATGGTTAGATGACAATTCTTCTATCATTTTGATTTTCCAAGGTTTATTTACTAAATCACCTTTTTTATTCTTTCTCCCATCTAATATCTTTAAATTTACTGTATGTCCATAATTATTGATTCTTCCTGGACGAACATAAAATGTTACATCATTCCCTGCTTGTTCTAAAGCCCATCCATATTGTGTTGAAATTACTCCTCTGCCTATCATTAAAATTTTCATTATATCCCCTCCTATTGTACATGTGTTGTTTAAAATTCAAGTGTATGTTAATATAATATTTGATTACTCATAAAGCTACAACCAATAGATTTTTAACTGTGTTGTGTAAGCAACATTTTATAAAATCTGTTGTGTTAATAAAGGAGGTTAAAGATAAATTATGAATGAAAAAGACCCTCGAGCAGTAAGAACAAAAAATTTGATTAAAGAATCTTTTGTCAAATTACTTGAGGAAAAAGACTTTAAATATATAACAATTAAGGATATTACAACAAAGGCAACTATAAATAGAGCAACTTTTTATGCTCACTATTTAGATAAGTATATTTTGCTAGAGGAACTTGTTATAGATTGCTTTGAAGAAATGTTACCAATAGAAATTTTAAACGCTGCAGATTTGAATGAAGGAATTATAAAGGAACTTATTTTATTCCTTTACGAATACAATATCTCATTTTATGAAAAGCGTAGAATTGATTCCACATCTATAGCTTCTACTGTAGATAATTTATTAAAATATAAAATAGAAAATCTTATTGAAAAAATATTAACTGGTATGGTAGTTAGAGATGAGTTAAATTCTAAAGACACAAATATATTAGTCAAACTAATTTCCTCATCAGTATATAGTTGTGCTCAATATTGCTACTTTAGTAAAAATGATGAAGAATATAATATTGAAAAAACGCAGTCCTTTATTATGAACGGGATAAAAGCTGTTGGCTTACACACTTTGGTGTAAGCCAACTTATTATATTACTGCCCTTGAACTTTAATCATCTTTATAATCCCATATATTATTGTTACAAACATAACCCCTATAATTACAAATAATACTCCTGAACTCACTCCATACATTCTTCCCATGGCAGTTTGTAATTTTCCCATGCCAGCATACTCATCATACATGACATTTCTAAATCTATTAAAATCATTATTTTTCTGCCAATTTTATATAAAGTTTCTGCATTTTTTTCTGTAATTGAAACCGGATAGTTATAGCATCCAGGTACCTTAGCTAATATTGACATAAACACATGCAAACCTGTACTAATTCCTATTATTATAAATAAACTCTTCTTACTTCCAAAGCTATCTGGAACTCCTGAGAAATTAAAATGAGTCGGAATAATTTCAGGTATACTATTCCAGTTTATTTTTAAATACATTATTACAAATACAATAGGCACTGTTGCTATTAAAATTAAAGTTCTATCTTTCCATGTTAATGGAATTTTAAGTTTAGGTCTCTTTTCACTATTCAAATAATTCGCCTCATTACTAATATAATTAATTGTTATCTTTATAAATCTTCTAACTTTATTATCTAGATTGCTCCAGGTAACCCTAATTCTTTAAACAGACCATTCAATCTATTTTGTTCATTTTGATTGACTTTGAATTGTATATTGTATAGATAATGTTCAAGTACGTCAGCATCTTTAAGTAACTCATCATAAACATCGTCTATATTTTCTTTATCACTATGCTTTGCTATAGAATGGCAAATTGTATCAATTTCTTTCTTTTTAAAGCTGTTAGTTTCATTTAAGATTTTTCTTGCTTCAATAGAACTTAATTCAGCATGACTTAAAGTATACCCATTTTTATAGCTCGATATATCATGAAGCATTCCAGAAACTGCACATATTTCAACATTTAAACCACGTTTAAGTGCAAGTAAACTACAGATACTTGATACTCCATATAAATGATTAAAACCTCCGCGCCTTTCTTCAAAATTAGATAGACTATTAAGAAGATTATCAACAATATTTCTTATTTCCTCTAATCTATTCATAGACTTCCCTCCTCTATATTCCTATAAAATTGGCTGCACCACATTTTAATTAACAATTAACTATGTGCAATTTAAAATAAAATTTCTAGCAGAATTTTTGAGATTTTATTTATAGATATATAGTTTATAGATTTGACTTATATATAGAATAATTTTGTATATACCTATATCAGAAATTACATAATTCTAAGTTCAAAGCTATTTATTTATAACATCTATTTATTGCTTTTAACAATCTTTCCAATGCAGCTTCAAGAACATTAGATGGACATGCCAAATTAATTCTTTCAAAGCCTCTTCCTTCATCTCCAAAAACATATCCTTCATCAAGAAAAATCATAGCTTCTGTTGTCATAAATTTTTCTAGAGCCATGTGATCTTTCTCTAAATTTCTAAAATCCAGCCATTGAAGGTATGTGCCTTCTAAATTAAAAACCTTAATTTCAGGTAAGTGTGTCTTCACAAAATTTTCTACAATCTTTTTATTTCTATCTAAAACCTGAATTAATTCATCAAGCCATTCTTCACATTCATTATAAGCAATTTCACATGCCTTATAACCAAATATATTAAGCCCTGAATTTCCAGAAGCAGTTCTCTTTTCACTTGCTATTTTATCTTTTATTCTTTTATTTGGAACAATGATATTAGAAGTTTGAAGTCCTGCTAAATTGAAAGTTTTACTTGGTGCAGTGCATATAACGGAATTGTTTGCAAATTCCTCTGAAATACTTGCAAAAACTGTGTGCTTAAAGCCAGGCATTATTAAATCAAAGTGAATTTCATCAGATACTATGAGCACATTATTATCTATGCATATCTTCCCTATCTTTATTAATTCATCTTCACTCCAGACACGTCCAACTGGATTATGTGGATTACATAAAATCATTAGCTTGGTGCTTTCTAATTTTGCCTTTTCTTCTAGATCTTCGAAATCTATCTCATAATGATCCTCACAAAGCATTAACTTACTTTTTACTACCTTTCTTTTATTATCCTCAATTGCCTTGTAAAATGGATAATATACCGGTGTCATAATAAGCACACCATCTTCCTCTTTTGTAAGCGCCCTGACTATTGTATATAATGCTGGAACTACTCCCGAAAATTCTATAATCCATTCCTTTTTTATTTTCCACTCATGCCTCTTCTCCATCCAGTTACATACTGCCTTATAATATTCATCTGTAGCCTGAGTATATCCCAAAATACTTGAATCCAAATATCTCTTTAGTCCATCTATAATTTCTGGTGGATTTTTAAATTCCATATCTGCAACTGAAAAGGGTACTATATCATCAGTAACCTTTTCATTAGTCTTACTCATCAAATTCCACTTACTAGATCCTACATTTTTTCTGCTTACTAAAGTTTCAAAATCGTATTTCATTTATTAACCTCCTCGTATTATGGAGCCAATCTTGTTCTATCCCTTGGTATTAAACTGGCCTCTCTAACATTTTCTAATCCTAAAAGTTTAGCTGTTATTCTTTCAAGTCCTATAGCTAACCCTCCATGTGGCGGCATTCCATACTTGAAGTTTGAAGTATAGCTTATATAATTCTCAGGATTCAATCCCTTGTATTTTATATTTTCTATTAGCATATCATAATCATGTATCCTTTGACCACCCGTTGTAATTTCAATTCCTCTAAATAGTAAATCAAAACTATGAGTTTCATCCTCACCGCAAGGCATTGTATACATTGGTCTTTTCTTTCTCGGGTAATTAATTAAAAATAGAAAATCACTATTATAGTTTTCTTTTGCATACTTACAAATTAATTTTTCTCCTTCTGGATCAATATCTCCATCTAAGCCTGTTTTCTCATACTGTTTTTCTAAAACTTCAATGGCATCACTAAATTTCATCCTTGGTATTTTTGTTTCAATTTGAGGAACTTCAGCATTTAAAATATCCAAATATTTTTTCCCCTCGTCTAATACTCCTTGCAATATGAATTTTAATAAGTTCTCTTCCAAATTCATCAAATCTTCTTCATTTTCAATAAATCCCATTTCTAAATCCATACTTATATATTCATTTAAATGCCTATTGGTATTATGCTCTTCTGCCCTATAAACATGCCCTATTTCATAAACTCTCTCAAAACCTGCTCCAACCATCATCTGCTTATAAACCTGAGGGCTTTGTGCCAAGTACGCTCGTCTTTCAAAATAATCAACCTTAAATAATTCTGTCCCTCCCTCTGCTCCTTCTTCTACAAGCTTAGGAGTAGATATTTCTGTAAAATTTTCATTATTTAAAAACTCTCTAAAGCCGTGGGTAATAATATTCTGTACTTTAAATATCGAATTAACTTTAGCATGCCTTAAGCTGAGCACTCTATTATTTAGCATTGTATCTAAGTTAATATCAAGGTTTTTCTTATTTATTTCAATTGGTAATTCGCTTAAAGCACTGTTAATAATCTCTAATTCTTCAGTATAGACTTCAAAGCTATTAAATTTGTTTTCATTTTCATTGATAGTTCCAATAATTCTTATTACACTTTCCAGCCTAATTTCATTCATTTTAAATTTATCATTATCAATTACACATTGTACTAAGCCACTTCTATCTCTTATTATGATGAAGGTTATTGATTTTAATCTTTTTATGCGATACACCCAGCCTTTAATTTCTACCTTCTCATTTATATAATTATTTAATTCACTTATCATTATTCTTTTCATACATAATTTCTCCTTTACAATACTACTAATTCAAAAAGCCCCTTGAGTCAGCTAAACTCAAGGGGCAAAAATTATTTTCGCGGTACCACCCTTTTTGACTTATTATTAAACCTATAATTTGTGAAGAATAAGCTTAAATTAAATGGGCCCATTTATAAAAAAAAGCTTTCACTTCATTTTATAGAAGTGAAAGCTATATCTTCACGGTGCCATTCTACTTTGACAAAGGTAAATTACTAAGTCATCTTTAGCCTTTTAACGGAGGAGTCCGGCTTATCCTACTAAAATTTCTTTTTCATGTTTTAATAGATTTCAGATAAGCTTCTTCAGGATGTCTTCAATATAAACTTTCTCATAGAGCTCCCACCAGCCTCTACTCGCTTAAGATACTAATATTATATTTACTCTTCCTTTCATAGAAGTTAAAATTTTCTTTTTTATATACTACTCTTTATAAAACTAATTGTCAATACATTATATAAATTATCATTATATGTTCATTTAAACACACAAATCAGATGCAGCTATGTCGTTTAGCTTAATATTTTTTTATAAACGTCTAAGATAATATGATATTTGAGACAATTTTTATGCTAAAATATAAAAAACAAACTAAGGAGATTTATTATGAGACTGAATTCTATACATCATATTGCAATTATTGCTTCAAATTATGAATTATCAAAGAATTTCTATGTGAATATATTAGGCTTCCAAATTATTCGTGAAAATTATAGAAAGGATAGAGATTCATATAAGTTAGATTTAAAAATAGGCAATAGTGAAATCGAACTTTTTTCAATGCCTAAAGCCCCTAAAAGGCCTTCATATCCTGAGGCTTGTGGATTAAGGCATCTTGCTTTCCATGTAGAAAACATTGAAGATATAGTTGATGAATTAAACGCTAATGGAATTGAGACAGAGCCAGTTAGAATAGATGAATATACTGGCCGAAAGTTCACGTTTTTTAGTGATCCCGATGGATTACCATTAGAATTACATGAATAGCATATTATTATTATTATATTTATACTAAATTGAAGCAATGAGAAAAATAATGATATGTGCTAAATGAAATTTTGCTTCTATGTATATACATTAACTAAAAATTCATATGAATATAAAACTACACTAAATATAATAAGGATGATAGTAACATCACCCCTATTATATTTATAAGCATTTTATTACATTGCTTTGCCTGGTATTATTGCATCTACTATACCAATAGCCAAAGCTGCCAATATTGCTCCTATTATAGATACGCTCATAGTTGGAACAAAAAATTGTGCTATATACAGTATAATAGCAGCTACAACAAATCCTTTTATACCTCTTCCAAATGGAGATGCATCAACTCCCATGAAAGCTTCTACTAAATAATCTAATATACTAATTACAAGTGCTGCTATTAAATATGACCACATACCAGTAATACTAAATCCTGGTGTAAAGAATGATACTATTGCTAAGATTACTGCTGTTAAAACTAATCTTCCTAACCAACTCCAAATACTTTTACTATTAAAATTTTGTTTTGTAGAATTGTCTTTGTCATGTACCATAACCAAGTACCTCCTTAAATTAAAAATAACTTTTTCTTGGGTATACATATATTGTGCCCCAATAATAAAAATATATAATATTTTTTATTCAATTTAATTAAGTGTATTGAAATAGCACATGACTTTAATTTTATTTACAATAAAATTACATATGTAATAGTCTAAATTTTAATTCATTCTATATTTAATCTGTCTTTCTTGAACTTAATAAAGTAATACTTAGTATCTCTGGCACATTAAATATTCTTATTAGCGGCTTACTATGTCCAATTCCTCTGCTGACGATCATCTTTTTATTATTGGCTTCGTATATTCCGCTGCTATATTTAGGGAAAAATTTTCTTTCTGGTGAAAGCAGCCCTCCTAAAAAGGGTAATCTTATCATTCCACCATGAACATGACCAGATAGAATCAAGTCCACATTATATTTTGCATATTTTTCGAAATATAATGGATTATGCGCCAACAGTATATTGTATTCCTCTACTTTACAGCTTTCTAGCACCGGCGTAATTATTTCTTCTAAATCTATTAATGGCTTATTTCTTATTTTATAAAACTTAAGAGGAACATCAATTCCATAAAGGTTTAAGTGATCCTTTTTCCTTTTTAGAATTATTTTTTCATCTTTTAATATTTTAATCCCCAATTTATTTAATCTATATAAAATTAACTTTAAATCACTTTTCGTTAAACGCTGTTCATGATTTCCTACAATGTAATATATCTTATATTTTTTGCTCAAGACTTTTGCTAATTCTAAAAATCTATCAAATTTTTTATCATATTTGTTGACCATATCTCCTGTCATAACAATAATATCTGGCTTTTGATCATCAACTTTTTTAACAATTTTATTAGTATTTCCAATAAATGAATGACTGTGAAAGTCTGATAAATGAACTATCTTAAAGTTACTAAATTCTTTTGGTATTTTGTCACTTTTAATTTCATATTTAGATACCCTCATTAGTTTATTACCTAAATACAATCCTACTACTAATAAAAATAATGCTACTAATACTATTAATCTTTCAATCATTAATTTTTCTTACCTTTCGTAAATAATAAATATATTTTATCACAAAATAAGAGCTTCCTTATATATAAACTCTTAAAATTATCTTTGCATTTAATTAAAATGAAATTAAAAACTAAACGCACAAACAACCTCTTCACCTTTCCATATTACTGGATCTCCTTCAGTAAGCTTTACCATATCATCATTTTCATCTTCGTCAATAACACGGATTTCATTATTCTTATCTTTTTTCCTAGGTTTGCTTTTATTTTTCACATTTTTATTATCTAAGGAAGTTACTATATAATCAGGTGAAGCTTCTTTACTTTTGCAATTTTCTATACTTGATTTTTGAGTAGCTTCATCCTTTGTTTCCGTTGTATCTATATTACAACTATTTGCAGCTAAGTTTGCATTTGTTTCCTGAAAACTTTTATTGTCAATATTAATGGCATTTTTATTATTTATAATATCATTTTTTATATCAATTACCTTATTGTCCTTATGTCTATTATCCCTTTCAACATGGGCGTTATCTTCAAAGCTGCTGCCTTGCTGTTCTTTTTCATTAGCTTCAGCTTGCTCTACTTTAGCTTTGTTTTGAACCTTTTCTCTTGGCTTAATATTTTGGTGCTTTGCAAAATTTTTTACTTTATATACTTTATCTTGAGTAAGTTCTACCATTTCTAAATCTATAAAAGCTTTTACAGCTAATTCTATTTCAGATATTTCTCTATTGAACTCTATAGCCAAGGTCTCTAAAGTATATGGTATATTTCTAGATAAAAATAATTCTCCCTCTAAGTTCACCCTACCTGCTAAAACCACAAGTCTAGTCCAAACATAATTTATGAGATCTCTTTTTTCCATTCTATCTATTATTTTAAACTTTGTATCTTCATACATATTTACATTAAATTTAACACATTTTCTTTCTCTCATTTTTAACACACTCCTATATAAATAAATTTTCTATATAGGATATATGATTAAAAATGAAAGTTACCAATATAAATTTAAAAATTTTTATATATTTTTTCGTATGATATTATTTTGAAAAAACAATAAAAGGCAGACTAAGTATTTATAACTTAATGCGCCTTTATAATTCTTATCGCTGGCTCTATAAATTGTAATTTATTTCTTCTTACCTTTTTTATTTTGCGAAATTAAAATACAAAAAATAGCTGCACCTATTGCAACCCAAATGGCAGTATTCATTTAAAATTCTCCTCTCAAATTACATTCATAAAATGATTTCATAAAGCTTATAAAATATACAGCATATTGATATAACAAGACTTATTCCAGCAAATATCTTTACACCAACTTTTGACTTCTTATCCTTCCGTTTATAACTTATTTTTATCCTTAAATATTTTTGCGCATAGCTGTACTAAACAGCCACTTATAATTACCAGTATAATATAGCTAATTATATTGTGTCTCAGTTTGATAATTTCAAATCCTATATAAAAAGTTAAAAAAAATGATAAGAATATACTTAAAAGATTTATTATTCGAAACATCTTATTACTTTTCATGATTATAACTCCTTGACAAATTATTGTTAAAAATAATTATAGCATAAATTTTAGATACCATATTGTCATTTTATATTAGAATTTAGGGGTAATATGGAGTGGTAAATATGAAAAAATCAAAAATAACAAAATTGTTAGCTGGTACATTATTAACGGTATCAGTCCTAGCATTAAATCCAATAGCCGCAAGTGCAGAGTGGAAACAAGATAACAAGGGCTGGTGGTATACTGAAGGGAATTCATGGGCTAGAGGCTGGAGAGCAATCTATGGAAGTTTATATTACTTTAAGGCAAACTGATATATGGTAAATAATTCTGGTAATATGTTTTTTGACCAAGAAGATGGATTAAACAGTAGTGGTCAATTTGCAAATGTAACAATTCCTAGTACAGTAACAACTATAGGAGCAGGTGCATTTGCTGGCTGTACCAATTTAATAACCATTGCAATACCAAGCGGTGTAAGAACAATTTCTGACCATGCATTTGCAGATTGCAGAAACTTAACTAATATAACAATACCAAGCAGCGTATCAAAAATGGGTAATGATATATTTCTTGATTGCTTAAGTTTAACAGATGCAACAATAAAAAATGGGCTAACTTTGTTAAGTTCTGGTACATTTTCTAATTGTATTAAATTAACAAATATAACACTTCCAAATAGTATAACAGCCATAGGGGAAAGTACCTTTGAAAACTGTATAAGTTTAAAAAACATAACTATTCCAAGCGGTGTAACAACCATATATAATACAGCCTTTTCCCACTGCATTAATTTGACAAGCTTAACACTTCCTGAAGGTCTAACATCCATAGGAATGGGAGCATTCAAAGACTGTACTAGTTTAACTAGCATAACAATTCCAAATAGTGTTCAAAGCATAAAAACTCATGAGAATGGTCCTTTGAATACTGTAATAGTAACTAATCTATTTGAATGCTACAGTAATGTTAAAGTTTATGTAAAGAGTGACGCAACAAAGCAGCTTTAGTTAGTTGTGGGGTAAGCGCAAACCAGATCATTGTAGCATCTTAATAATATACAATAATTAAATAATTTTTCTAATTATAAAAATTTTAATCTCTATTTTTTAATATTTGATGCATTAAAATATCCCAGTAAGCATTTTCATGAGTTTTACTGGGATTTATGATTTAATTTGATGATTTTTATGTGTAGTACTGCATAAGTTTTTCAGCTCCTATTTGAGGATGAGTATAACGTCTTCGTTTTTGAGTCTTATCTTTATAATTAATTGCCTCCTTTGGACAATGTTGAATACATGCAAGACAACTTTCGCATTGGTGATGAAATACAGGCTTGTTATCCTCCAAAGTTATATTTTTAGCAGGGCATATATTCTTGCATATGCCACATGAAGTACAGTTGCTATTTACGTTAAATCCTATATCTATTGTATTAATTTTAGTAATTCTATTAATATAAACACGATTGATAAGTCCGTTAATAGAGCCTGTCTTCTTTATTATCTTATTTTCTATATTGTTAGCAATTGATACCATTTTTTCATTTGATTTTTCAGTAATCTTTTCTACGTTTTTGCTCATATTGTAATGAGTTATAGCATTTCCAAACATTTTAATTCCAGCATTATAATTTAAATGAATTCCATTGTCCTTAAGTAAAGAACCTGTCATTGGAATTGCGTTGCCTGGCATTCCTCCATATGTAGCTATGGCAAAATAATACGTCGATCCTTGATCCTTGAAATTGGCTTTTCGTAAAAAATCTGCGACCATCACTGGCAAGCCCCAATAATATACCGGGAAAACAAAACCTATACGTTCAAAATCCCCTTGTATTTCAGTTTCTACTTCTCTATTTATGGCTATAATTTCGCACTCTGGTAACTTCTTCGCTATCTCTTCAGTTACTTTTAGACTATTTCCTGTTCCAGTAAAAAAATAAATTCTATTCCCCATTATCTTTCTCCCAATCCTTGAAATATTTCTTCTATTAATGCATTAATTTTAATAATATGCACAGAATCCTGTTTTTATTCCATAACAGTAGTTACTTTATAATATTTAAAGTCTAGAATATCCTGCATTGTATAATAGCAATACCTAAAAATTATTCATTATACAATCATGAAAAAGGACTGTAACTAGATTTTATTTTTACGCAAATCTAGCTACAGTATAACTAAAAGCTTAATGGTCATTATCTGGATTTTAATTGAGATAATTTTATCTTTGGATGATGGTAGCGATGTTTATTTTGAGTTTTATCTTTATAATTTATTGCCTTTTGGGGACACCAGTGAATACACGCAAGGCAACGTTCGCAGTTATGCTTAAACATTACTTTTTCATCTATAATCTCAATATTTTTTACTGGACAAACCGAAACACAAATACCACATTTTGTACAACCTTTTGAAATGTTATACTCTTTGTCTGTAGACTTGTAATTTGCACTTGCCTTCTCATGCATATTCTTAAGATAACCCGAAAGAATACCTGAACTGCCTTTTATTTTGCATTCTTTTCTACTCTTAATGTCTTGAATGATCACAGCAAGTCTACTATCAGCTCTTGCAAGCTTTTTATCTAGTTTATCATTCTTTATATCTACCATCAATATGTAGTTTGACACAAAACGTAGCTTAGAACCATAATTCAAATATGCATCCTTTTCTTTAAGCAGATTGTTAACATCAGCCAAACATGTGCCAATAGCTCCCCCACAAGTGACTATTGAAAAGAAATAAGCATTTTTATTAAAGTTGCAGCTTTTTATGAAGTCATATACGATATTAGGTAAACCCCATGAATAAACAGGAAAAACAAATCCTATTACTTCACTGCTACAATTATAATTCATTCCAGCTTCTGGGATTGACACCACATCAGTATCTCCTAAAGCATTAGCAATATCAAGAGCGGTTTTCAGACTATTCCCTGTTGCTGAAAAATAAAAAATTGTTTTATTCATATTCATATACCTCCTAAACAATTGAATAATAAAACTATAAATTTATTTTAATCTGACTTACTCCATGATATTTGCCTGTTCCAGGTTAATTCTTGCCTAATCCTCCATAAATGTCCCTAACTCTAATCGACATAAAAAATTCTACGATATTGCAGTATTATACATCTGATTTCTTACGCAAACTGGTGACATCTCTCTTTGGTGGATTTCCAAAAAATCGATTGTAATCTCTACTAAATTGCGAATCGCTCACGTATCCCACCATCCGGCATGCAGTTGTCGCATCCATTGAACTAGATAGCATCAGCCGCCTTGCTTCATGAAGCCGCAGAGCTTTTTGATATTGTAATGGACTCAATGATGTAACTAACTTAAAATATTCATAAAACGATGACTCGCTCATGTGTACCAGTTGAGACAAATCTGCAACTTTTATCTGCTGTGAGAAATTATCGCGGAGCCAGTCAATAGCTTTAGCAATTCGCTGCACACTAGAATTTTCAAAGCCAATTTCAGCAATGTTAGCACCGATATTGCTGCGAAGAACCCTTAACAAAATCTCATCTAATACAAGTGGAGCAAACAACTTAGTATCATCTGGATTTGACAGACACTCAATTAGTCTCTTAACTGCATTTATAATACCAAAATCAGCATCAGCTATATAACCCGCTCTGCGTTTGTCAATTGGAGGCAAACCCTGTGGATATACTTTTAGAATCAATTCTGCAATCCTTTCTGGATCTAATTCTAAGCCGACACTAAGGAATGGCTCAGAAGGGCTGGCCTGTGTAGTCTGAAATGCAACAGGAAGTGCAACAGGGAACATAAGCATACGTGACTTCCCCACCTTATGGATCTCCTTTCCTAGCGTAACGACCTTCTCCCCTTGTATAACAAGTAATAAAAAAGGTGACTGGAAGGTTTTTACTATGTCCGTCTCTGTTCGTGAATAACGGTTTATATGCAAACCTGGAATACGCTGATTAAAACTACCATCATATGGACTATGAGTATAGATCAAATGTGCTAGTCTAGATATTTCTTCTTCAAATTCCGCCTCGCTATTACTGGATTTTCTGTCAATCGTATGTTCTTCTAGCATATTCATAATTTCCAAAACAACTCCTTTCTATATCTCGTTCTACGAATTGTAATTTATCTATAATAAATCTAATTTCATATAAATTAAAGTATCCATTGGATTATTATTATATGAGCTAATTTCATAAAACCCTAATTTCTTATACAAATGTATAGCCTCTTTTAAGAAAGGTAGTGTATCTAAAAGCATACTTTTATAACCAATTTCTTTTGCATCATCAATAATTTTTTCTATAAGCTTAACTGCAAGCCTATGTCCACGGAAGGCAGGTCTAACATATAATCTCTTTACTTCACAGTTTTCATCATCTATTTTTCTTAAACCAATACATCCAGCTACTTGATTTTTAACTTTTACTATATATAATCTACCATTTGGCAGTCCATATTTATCTTTTAAATGTTCAATTTCAGAATTATAATTTTGCAATTCTAAATACTTTGCAACACTTGGATTATTTTTAACCAGCATTTCTATATATTCTAAAAATAATTCTTTAATTTCTTTACTATTATTATAAGCAAGTTTAACTTCTGTTTCCATATAATAGACCCCTTTCAAATTTACTATTTATATACTTAAACCCCAAGTCGAATTTTTTTACTCTCTTATTGCAATTCCTTTTCAAACTCAAGTTCAATTAAATCTTCTCGCCATGAATTATTAGCCTTTTCTGATATCTTTATAAATCCTGCCTTAGTATACATACTAATTGCTTTATCTAAGTCACTTGTTGTATCTAAATAAACACTCTTATATTTCTTCACTTTAGTAAAATTTAACGCCTCTTGTAATAATTTCATGCCAAGACCAATCCCTCGGTAATGTGGATCAATCAGAAACCATCGAAGTTGTGCGCGTTCTCCCTGACCTACTATACCAATACATCCTATTATGTTTCCATTATGCTTAGCACACCATAAACAGTCATTGTCTAGATTGTAATTAAGTAAAAATTTATGAAATGATTCAGCTACATATCCTTCAAAAGCAGTAGAATATCCATATTCTTCTCCATAAATCCATCCATGCATATATGTAATATATCCTATATCCCCAGGCCGTACGTCTGTACTGATAGTAATATCCTCTAATTTAATATTAGCACCATTTGTTAAAATAGTTTCTATTGAGGTCATATTCTGGGCCAAGCAATTCTTATCAATTTCTGTTAATGGCTTTATGATTTCAGCAATTTGTTCATCTGAACTACTATTTAATTCATCCATTTTTTCTTTTCCTTCTGCTGTAAGGTATAAATATTGAGCCCGACCATCTTCAGAGGATTTTTCTTTCGTTAACAAATTCATTTTATAAAACTTTTTAAGTATTCTGCTTAAATATCCCGCATCCATACACAAAATATCTGACAACATTTTTGATGTACATTTATCAGTTTTTTCAATTTCGTGTAAAACGCGGACTTCTGATAATGATAAATCACTTTCTAAAATATGCTGGTCTAACAGACCTAATATATTGGTATAATAACGATTAAATCGTCTAATAATACTAACTCTATTTTTAAGATCTCTGTTCATATGAAATGCCCTCCTAACATTTGTAATTAAATTCTACTCGCATTCACTTCTTAGGGAAATTATAGCAATATTAATTGCTTTTGTCAATTATATTGATTGCCTTTGTCAAGTTTTTTGCATTTAAGAGCTAACTCTTAAATTCTATATTATGAGAAAGAACATATATAAATTTAAATCAAAATATTAAAAATAAAGACAGATTAAGTATCTACAACTTAATCTGCCTTCATAATGCTGCCCTCTGATCTGGTACAATGATTTTGTATTGTTTTCCATTCAGTTAAGCTACAAATTTTAATTTAAAATTCTATATGGGTTATTTAAATTTAATTTCTTTCTAAATCAGCTATCAGTGTTGGCCTTTCTGGTTTCCAACCTAACCACTTTTGTGTAAGTTTATTGGACGTTGGATTATCACTTATTGTAAACTGTGCGAGCCACCCAAAATGCTTATCTATAGCTTCCTTAGAAATACTTTCAACAGGTAAGTTCAGGCTGCGTCCGATTGTCTGCGCAATGTCCTTAAAAGGTATACCTTCTTCGCCAACACCATGCAGGCATGTACCTGCATGGGCAGCCTCTAATGCCATTCTAAATAATTTTGCCGCATCCAATCTATGTATGGCTGGCCACCTGTTGAGTCCATCACCAACATAAGCCGAAATTCCTTTTTCACGAGCGATATAAGTCAAAGCTGTAGCAAAACCTTGAAGATTTTCGTCATGCACACATGGTGCAAGTCGTACTACTGAAACACATACACCTTGATCTGCAAATGAAAGTGCAGCTTCCTCCGAAGCAATACGTGGTGCTCCGACTGACTTTTGATCAGTTTTATCTTTTTCTGTTCCAATACACCCAGACTTAAGAAGTGTAATCACTGAAGTGGTAACTAACGGCTTATTTGATCCTTTGAGGGCTTCTCCTAGTGTTTTGATTGCAAGGCAGTCTTTTTCACATGCATTAGCTAAATTTGAAAAATCATTACTAAATCCTAAGTGAATAACACCATCGGCAGTAGATGCTCCACTACGCAAACTATCAAGATCTTCAAGTGAACCACGATGCACCTTCGCACCTGCCGCTAACAGTGCCTCGGCCGCCTTATCAGAACGTGCAAGCCCAACTACCTGATGACCTGCCCCAATCAATTCATTAACAACAGCAGATCCAATGAAACCTGTTGCTCCTGTAACAAAAACACGCATTATAAATTCCTCCTAAATCCTAGTAATTTAGAGTTAAATCCTCCTTAGCATACGGCACATAAAAATAATAAGCGCTTAATTTAGCTAAATGAACTACTCTAAATTTATTATAAGCTAGGCATTTAAAAAATTGTTGCTGCTTCCTCTTAACTTATTGCCTGATTCTCTTATAGCAAAGACATTTCTCCTACTTAATATCATGTGCTTCATCAGTTTTTTTAAGCTGCTGATATAATATAGCAATATCTTTTTTGGGCGGATTTCCAAAATAACTGCTATAATCTCGACTGAATTGCGATGCACTTGCATAGCCTACTAACTGACATGCGGTGGTTGCATCCATTTTCTTAGATAACATAAGATGTCTAGCTTCCTGTAAACGTAATGCTTTTTGATATTGCAACGGACTCATAGATGTTGCTTCTTTAAAATGCTTGTGAAAAACAGAAACACTCATATTTGAAATCGTTGCTAAATCAGAAACCTTCATTGGAATTGAGAAATTATTTAATAGCCATTGGATAGCTTTTGCAATATGCTGTACCTTCGAGTCTGCAAAACCTATTTCAGCAATTTGAATACCAATTTTGCTGCGCAGGAGCCTCATTAAAATCTCATCCTTAACAATTGGGGCAAGTAATTCCGTATCGCTGGAATTGTTCAAACATTCCACAAGCCTTGTCACAGCATTGATAATGCCTATATCAGCGTTTGTGGTATACCCTGCATTTCGTACAGGCACCTGTGGTATACCCTGGGGATAAACTTTTGATACAAATTCTGCGATTTTTTCCGGCTCGAGAGTTAATCCAATGGCTAAAAAAGGCTCTTTAAAACTAGCCTGTATAGTCTTTAGCGCAACAGGTACCCCAACAGGCAGCATGAGCATACAACCTTTACCTATTTGAAAGGTTTCCTTTCCTATCCTAACAGCCTTTACTCCCTGTGCAACGATTATCACAGAAGGAAAGTAAAATGATTTTTCCCAATCCTTGCTTATTTTTGAGTAGCGCCTGGTATGCAAGCCAGAAATACGCTGACTAAAGGTACCATCCTGCGGAGAATGATTGTAGATTAAGTCTGCTAGCCTATTCATTTCCGTTGATGCTTGTTGACTAGCTATTAATTGTTCTTCACTATATTTATCTAACATTACTAAATCGTCCTTCCTAAATATCAATCATCTATCTAAATTTATTTCAATATAATGTTTATTCATAGCCATAAGCTCTACATTTTTCTTTCAACTACTATCTCAATAAGCAAGTTGCAAAAACAAAAAACAATACTTATTTTAAAGAGCTTCTAAAATTAAATAAACTATATCATAAAAGGCGCCTAAGAACAATGTTTGTATTACTCCTAAATTACTCCTTCTTTAGCATTTAGATAATCCCATTTTTATATCTAGTGTAGGAGACTCTAAGCCACCAAATTTTACTACATTTAAAACATTGAATTCGTATATTAAACGTATTAATCATTCCTCACAATTAAAACCTACACCATATTTTTTAAAAATTTAGTTTACCCGAAAAATTAAACATTGGCAAATGGATTACAATCAGATAGCTCTCTCTATTACTGCAAAAAAATCAACAAAAAAATTAAGGAGTAGTAAATGCCTGAAATATCTATTGACATTCCAAAAAATAATTTCAGTTACTTTATAAAAAATTTATAACAAAAAAACCTATGCTTTAATTTTAGTTTTAGCATAGGTTTTCACATTTAATAAAATTTTTGTTCTATAGAATTATAAAATACTTATTTAACTATAGAGATAGATTAATTCTAAAATATGGTCTTCTATATTAAAACATAGTTTCTTTTATACTACTCTGCTTTTTTAATAGGTATCCATATTTCACTTAAATAAGTCTCGCTATTAACGTCTTCATTAGAATACCATTCAATTTCTGGCCCATCTGCATGCTCATAGCCTGAAGATGGAAACCATTCAGTGAATATTCTTTTCCATACAGTTTGTTGAGATTCTGGAAGCTTTCCTCTACATTCAAATTTTACCCAAGTAAATTCTGGAACGATTAATTCTACGAAGCCTTCTTGCAATTTACTATCTGATTCCACCGCTATCATATAGTCAAATTCATTCTTACCAAAATTATAGCATACACCATAATACTCTGGATTTTCGCTCTTCCCTAAGCCTTCAATTTTTTTATAAGTGTTATCGTCCCACACTTCGTTCCACATCTGTGGTATAAGTTTAAAATTCTCACCATTAATGGTTGTTATTTTTCTCCTTACACCAGCTAACCTAAACTTTTTAATTTCTTCAATACGATATTTCATTTCCTCTACTCCTTTGATAGTAATTTTGAAGGAGATTTTTGGATAGGATTTTAAGCTTGAACCTTTTTTTCTTGCCTCACTTGGGGTTAAACCGTGTAGATTTTGGAATGCTCTTGAAAAAGAAATTGGAGAATCATATCCATATTTAAGTGCAATATCAAGTACTGTACTATCTGTTTTTTGCAAGTCAAAGCCTGCTTGTGTAAGTCTTCTTCTCCTAATGTATTCAGCAATGCTTACATCAGCAATAAAAGAAAACATCCTCTGAAAATTATAACTAGAACAACATGCTTTTTGAGCAATTGCTTCATAATCAATAGTGTCTGTAAGATTCTCTTCAATATAATCAAGTGCAGCATTCATTTTATCAATCCATTCCATTTATTTCATCTCCTCATAATTCAATCATACTAAATAGAAAAATTTTATTCGCAACTATTCTTGCACAAATTTGTAACTACTGTTATTTTTAAAATTTAATTCTACCTTTTATGAATATACAACTTAAATACAACAGCTATTGCTAAGCCTATTTTAGATACTAATTTTGTAATTAATAGACAATTATAGTATAATTTGCTATTCTGGGTGTGAAAACTTTTTTATTCTTTAGGATATTATAATAAAGTTAAATCTACAGATAACTTATAAAAATGGCTATTTAATTAGATTCAACACAAAATGAAATATTATAGTAAAAGGGATGTTATGTTGTAATGAAAAAAATTTCTAAATTAACTTTAATTATAATTTTAATAGTTGTTGCTTCAGTATCTTTAGGATTGAAGTTCCTTTTCCAAAATAATCATATAGAAGGATTAAAATCATCAAGTTCTATGTCCCAAAACAGTGATGTTAAGAGTTTAAAACCAAAACAAATCATATTTATTCGTCATGGAGAAAAAGAAAATTCAGATGGTTCATTGCAAGATGTTGATCTTTCTTCCAATGGATATAAAAGAGCAAATGAACTTCCTAATTTCTTCAAAAACCATCTTCCTTATAATATTAGTGAACCTGATGTTATCATAGCTATGAAGCAAAATAATAGTAAAGATAGTAATAGACCCGTTGAAACAGTTACCCCCTTGTCAAAAGCATTAAATATACCAATAATAGCAAGCTACAAACAGTCTGAAATCAATCAAGCCGCTGAAGATATTAACAAATTTGGTGAAGATAAAGTAGTTCTTGTATGCTGGGAACATAAATCTCTAGCTAAGATAGCTAAATCACTTGGTGTACCTGTGAATAGCTGGGGATATAATCCTCAAGCAAAAAAAGATGATGATAAAAATTATGATGCCATTTGGGTAGTAACTAAAATAGATGATACAAAAGCTGAATTGGAAGTATATAAGGAATTTTCAGTTCTTGATAACGGAGAGATATCATACGATGGAGTATCAAGTTCACCATTGTTTAAACAAGATTTTTAATGCTTAGCATGTCATGGCTGAAATAACTTTTATGTTAAAGTTATTTTTAATAGTGACGGTATCCCATTTTAGAAATATGCTTTCTAACATTTGTCTAAGCATATTTCTTATCATCTTATTAGAATTATACATTTAAAAAATCGAAAATCCGATATTGAATAATGCAAAAAGATTGTAGCTAGATTTTGTTTTTACACAAATCCAGCTACCTTCCTCACTTCATAAAGGCGTAACGCTTTTTGATATTGTAATAGACTCAATGATTATACAAAGGTTGATAGCTCATACAATACAACTAGTGATATTGGAATGATTAAGTCTGGTAATACTATAAATGAATTCCCAGGTTTGAAATTTCTACTTTTCAGCATCTCCTTTATGTGTACTATTGCCGCACCAAAGAATAGTGGACTGAAAATCACTATTGTTGCGAGCCAAAACTCTTTACTCATCCATATGCATAATATACCTGCAATTCCATATCCTAATTCTGCATATCCTAATTCTTTTTGAAATGGGCTTCCTTTCTCCCACCCTATAAACTCTGCTATCCTATCCGATTTAATTGCATGTCCCACAAACCCAGAAATACCTGTTAAAGTTATTGTTATTACTAGTTGATAAAACAATAGATTTGTAGATATTGCTTGCACACTTCTTATGACCGGATTAATTATTGTTGTTGCAATTCCTACTATTATTCCTATTAACCAAAAAATTAAAAATATCACTTTATATCCTCCTTGATTTTATTATTAAAATTTGTTTTTCAAGCAGAATTATAAAGTCTATTGTTACTATAGAGTCAATATATTTTTTACTGGAATTTGAATTTCTGTAACAAAATCATCAGGATTTCTGGTTATTGAAATATTTATATAATACACCTCCACAGGGTCCCCTATTATGCTAAGTTTATTTTTATCGGCATATTCTATTAATTGATTATAGGTTTTTGGCTTATTAATATGAGGACCTAAATGCATTTTACTCAAATAGTACCCTCCCTGTATTACTTTGCAGTTTTCTTCTGATGCATATACTTCTTTAATCTCAAGACAAAGCTCAACATCACAGGGATTTCCTAAAATTCTTTCCCCATGATATATAGCCATAGGATTTCCTATAGTCAAATACTTCTTAGTTCCAATTATTTTTTCAAATTCATTAAATAACTTAGTAAATCCATTTTCGTTTAATTCTATGGTATTTTTCAAATAAATAATATTTCTCATCGGAACTTTTTTTATCTCTATACCTGCAAAATCAGCATTTTCACACATATTAATATCATCAATATATAATTTTAAGCTTTTATCAGCATACAATAACTCATTAATTTTTTCTTTAATTTCTTCTCTCTTCTGCTGGAATATAGCTTTTACTCCTGCCATATCATTTCTATGTAAAAGTTCACCAATCTCACTTAAAGACAATCCTAATGCAGACATTTTTTTAATTACCATAATGATAATAATTTGTTCAACACTATAAAATCTATATCCAGTTTCAATATCAGTAAATTTAGGCTTTAAAATTCCTATTTTATCATAATGACGTAATGCTTGAATTGAAATTGAACATATCTTTGAAAACTTACCTATAGGAAGCAACTCCTCATCCATATAAATCACATC
>JAEZKY010000033.1 GCA_023435985.1 Bacillota bacterium
CACCTAATATTATTTATTTGGATATTGTTAATATAGTTATTGTTGGGTAATCCCAAAGTCCTCAAACGCTTTTTGACTGGCAAACTCAAATGATTCATTCATAATCGAGACTCTTTTCTGTGATTTGTTAAATTTTTTCCATTTTTGAAGAAATTCTTCGTTTTCAAGGGTTTCCATGTTATAAAATAGGTTAATAGACATGTTTATCTTTTTCCGTTTAGTCTTTTAGTAGTCTTTCCCTTTAGACATTTAAACAAAATATAAATAATAGTATTACAAAATGTCTAATTGTCAAGAAGTCTTAGGTGAGATAAAATGCCAATGATAATCAATTACAGGGAAAATGAGCAATCTAATAAAGAAATTCCTCAAAAAGAGATGTCTGAAGACATGAAAAGCTGGTTAATCGAAAATAACTGGAATAAGAAAATTAAATGCTGAAGTTAACGGTAAGCCTCTTGCAGAACTTATACGGTTGAATGAACGGTTGATTGTTGTAATTGATGAGGAAGAGAAAAAGATGCTAGTTTTAAATGATGTGGAGTTTGAGGACTTTTAATTTAATTATTAGATACTATTAAAAAATACTTTAATATTTATATTGATCTACTTCTTTTTTCAGCTATGAAAGCACCTATGAAACCGCCAATAGCTCCAACTATTGCAAAAAGTAGTATAACTAACATTAAATTCAAAGGAAAAACTAATAATACCTTTGATGAAAAAAATAGTGCAAATATTAGCCCAATTCCACGAATGACTCCCATAATTGCTCCATGAACTCCACCATTCATTATTTCACCTTTTGCTATGAAACCTGTAACAACTCCTCCTATAATAATGCTAATAACTAACCCAAATATTGTAAAAATCATTGAAATTAAACCAATAATCATAAACCAACTTATAATTATACCTGTAATTAACGCAACCTTATTTATCATAATTTCAACTTAATATTTTTATTAATTAATTTATATTTCATATTAATTATAAAAATAGTTTTTCTTAATTTAATTAAATCCTTACTAAAATATAAAAACCAGTTATATTAATGTAATTTCTTTTTATAATTTCTAAAAATATAATTCAAACGCTATGACAATCTAAAAATAAAATTTAGAGTATTCATAAAACAATTTAAAAAAAAAAAATTATTTTATTTTATAATTTATTAATTAATAAATATTATAACAAAAATATTACTTAAATAATATTTAATAATATAATTATGGCAGAAATAGATACTAATGGGATTATAACCATTGCAAGTATAACAGTAGCATTTTATGCTTTTTTTGCTAATATTCTTTTTCAGCGTAGAGACGCTTTTAGTAAAGTTTTATTTATAATTTTAATCGCTAATACTATGACCATTACATATATAATTTACGATATGCTTAATAGTATTATATCCGGTTATTTCCAGCCCGAGTTTACCCTCTCTTCTCTGCAGATAAGCTGGTATCTTGCTTTTGTTATTGTATTATTTTCGTTTTTAAATTTTTTTATCTTAGATTTTGAAAGAATACACTCCCATAAAGCACAAATTAAATATTATTTATATATAATACTAATTTACAGTACAATTTTCATTATATTCTTTGCCGCAATTGTATATTATATCCGATTTGAATTTTATGTAGTATTTATCACCATATTCTTCTTTATGGCTTTAATACTAATTAATTTAACGAAAAAAGCAACAATAAAAGATTCTGAAAAAGTAGAAGAAAAAATTAATATAACTCAAATTAGCCCAACAGATGAAATTAGAAAAGCAAAAGATCTATTAGAAAATGGAACAATTACAGAGGAAGAATTCGTTAAAATTAAAGAAAAATATTTAAAATAATAATAATATTTACAATGATTTACTTCTCTTCTCAATTATAAAAACACTTATTAAACCACCAATTGCTCCAAATATTGCAAAAACAAGTATAGACAGTGTTCTAGTTAACATTATTGCTATTGGATCTGACGATCCTGATGAAAAAATAGCTGCATGAATAAGTATTAATATTCCTGCAGAAGCTCCCATTACTGCCCCATGGACACCACCATTCATCAAATCTCCTTTAGCCATAAATCCAGTAGCCATACCGCCTATCAATGCGCTGATAATTATTGAAAATATTGCTGCAACAAAAATAACTGATCCAGTTAGTGCTATCATCAATGCAGTGACATTGACTAATACTAACATTACAATTAGGCCGACAATTATTGCAATCCATTTCATTATATCATCAAACATTCATGTGTTATTACTTTTAATATATTTTTTATTAGTATAATATTTTACTCACCAAAACCAGATATGCATATATACTAAACATATATTATACTCTATTTTTTAAGATTGTGATAAATAAAACCTCAGAAGTTGAAATTATCTAATTTAAAAAGGTTTTGAATTAAATAACTATTTTTAAAAAGTTTTTTTTATTTAAAATATGTTTTAATTACTTAAATAATTCCATTCAAAAAATATATAAGGCCTACGTAATAAATAATTAATATAAAGTATGACAGATTTAAAC
>JAEZKY010000382.1 GCA_023435985.1 Bacillota bacterium
TATTCTTAAAGAAAAAAATATTAAATTTAAATTTGAGGATAGGTTGTCGGAAGAATTAGAAGTTAACATAGATGGAAAAAGAATATATCAAGTTATTAGAAATGTTATAGGAAATGCTATAAAATATGGAAGGCAGGAAGATGCGATAATCCAAGTAGAATTGAGTAGTAATAATGAATGGATTAAAATAGAAATTTAGGATAATGGACCTGGAATTCCAGAAGATAAACTTTCTAATATATTTAATAGATTTTATCGTATAGATACAGAACGTACAAAAGATTTTATGAGTACAGGTTTAGGCCTTGCGATTGCAAAGGAAATGGTAGAAGCTCATAGAGGAAAAATTTATGCATCTAGCATCATTGAAAAGGGAAGTACGTTTACTATAGAGCTCCCAGTAAATAATAAAGAGGAGGAAGTACATGAAACAAATATTAATTATTGAAGATGATATAAATATTGCAGAATTAGAAAAAGAATATCTCCAATTAAATGGATATAAGGTTGAAATAGTTCAAGATGGAAATCAAGGATTAAAAAGAGCCCTTACGGGGATATTTGATCTTATTATAGTTGATTTAATGCTTCCGGGTAGGGATGGATATTCAATAGTAGAAGAGACTAGAAAAAAATATGAAATACCTATAATAATTGTATCAGCAAGAAGTGAAGATATTGATAAAATAAAAGGTCTGGGATTTGGAGCAGATGATTATTTAACAAAACCTTTTAGTCCAGCGGAACTAGTAGCTAGGATAAAATCGCATATAATCAGATATGAAAGATTATCTGGAAAGAAAACACAAGTTAGTATTATCAGCCATAAAGCTTTAGAGATAATGACTGATTCACATAAAGTTTTTATAAATGGAAAAGAAGTTATTCTTACGACAAAAGAGTATGAACTCATGGTTTTTCTAGCCTCTAATCCTAATATAGTTTTTACTAAGGATCAATTATTTGATAAAATATGGGGAGAAGAGTACTATGGAGATACAGCTACTGTAGCAGTTCATATACAGAAGCTTAGAAAGAAGATTGAAAAGGATCCTGGAAATCCAGAATACATAGAAACGCTTTGGGGAACAGGGTACAGGTTTAATTCATAAAAGTATATATTATAATAATAAAGTTACATTTAGTGTGTTTGTAAGTTAAGCAAATATTAGGATATAAAATACAGAAAACTAATTGAAACATATTTATAAAGTTAATTCAAAATTGCATTATAGAAAAAGTTTATATGAGGGCTATTATTTTAATAATTATCTATAAAATTGGGTAAGATGAAAATAATTAGAGCTTATTAAATGCTATCTTAGAATAAAAAATGATTTTAAGATAGCTTTTTTTAGCAAGATTTTAGAGGTATAAAAAGCGATAAATTGATATAATTAAGTCGTTAATTTATTTAATATACTTTCGCAATATATTAGATTATTATGATAAAATAATATGAGAGCATAAAAAAGAAGAGATATTTTGTAAATTGAATAAAGATATGTCATAAAATAAGGAAGTGAATTGATGAATATATTCTTAGGCTTAACAGTTATAATCTTAATTTTAAATACGCTTCTCTCTTTGTCATTAGTCTTTATAGAGAGAAAAGATCCTACCACAACATGGGCATGGCTTTTAATAGTTATGATTTTACCAGGCTTAGGATTTATTATTTATGTTCTTCTTGGACAAAATTTAAGCAGACAGAAGATTTTTAAAAAGAAAATAAAATTTGATGAAAATAAAAGAAAGAATTTAAGTGATAAATATGAAATAGATAATGATGGGTGTCATGATGTAAGAGAAAGATTCCTCGATTTAATAAATATGAATTTCAACCATTCAGGGGCGAGGCTCACAACTAATAATAGAGTTGATGTGTATGTAAATGGTGAAGATAAGTTTAAACAATTAATAGAAGACATAAAAAATGCAAAGAAATATATTCATATTGAATACTATATTTTTAAGAATGATATACTTGGAAAAAGCATAATTGATGAACTCACAAAAAAAGCAAAAAGCGGCTTGGAAGTTAGGTTATTAGTAGATAGTATGGGTTCAAGAAAATTAACGAGAAAAGCACTTAAAGAGTATATTCATGCTGGAGGAAAGTTTTCGATATTCTTTCCAGGAATTTTACCACATCTAAATACACGTATAAATTATAGAAATCACAGGAAAATTGTTGTCATCGATGGCAAGTTTGGATATGTAGGTGGATTTAATGTTGGAAAAGAATATATAAATAAAGATCCTGAAGTTGGATTTTGGAGAGACACTCATGTGAGAATACAAGGTGAAGCTGTAGATCATTTAAATGAAAGATTTTTGCTTGACTGGTGCCATGCTTCTGAGGAAGATATAGAGGAGTATGAAAATTATTCAGAAGAATTTAGCGAAGATTTTGGTGATGTAGGTATGCAAATTGTAACAAGCGGTCCCGACCATAAGGAAGAATATATTAGAAATGCATATTTAAAGCTGATTAATAATGCTAAAAAGAACCTATATTTAGAAACTCCATATCTTGTACCGGATGGACCAATATTAGAATCATTAAAAATCTCAGCGTTATCAGGAGTAGATGTTAGAATTATAATCCCAGGAAAACCAGATCATTTCTTTATGAAGTGGGCTGCAAGTTCCTATGTAGGGGAGTTATTAGAAGCAGGAATAAAGGTTTATAATTATGAAAAAGGTTTTATTCATTCAAAAACTATAGTTGCTGATGGTGCAGTAATGAGCATAGGAACAGCTAATATGGATATCAGGAGCTTTAAGCTTAATTTTGAGGTAAATGCATTTATTTATGACAATAGAATTGCAAAAGATGGCGAAACTGAATTTTTGAAAGATATCAAGGATTCTGAGGAAATAACAAAAGAAATATATGATAATAGAAGCATTTCGCTTAGAATAAAGGAATCCTTAATTAGATTAGTATCTCCAATATTGTAGGCAATTGATATGTTTTCATTATCTGTTTAAATTATAAATAGAATGAATAAAAAATAATCATATTTGCCTGCTAGATTTTCCTCACATGCGCTTAAGAAAGGCAGATGCTTAAAAAAATCTCCGGCTCCATAGTCGCCTGAGGTTTTTTTATTCTTTAAGAATTTATGATAAATTAGAATCTATGTATAACTTATAAAAAAGCTTGACTCCGCATAAGTTAAGATATAAATTATAAGCTATGATAAACAAAAGATATGGAGAAATATAGCCTTTGGATATTGAGGAGTGAATTATCCATTAACGTGCTATTTTCATATACCTTGGATAGGAGTATTTATTGTGAAAGACAAAATTAAATTTTATTATTCATTATCTACCTATATTGTTTATGGAGTGCTAAGTATAGTAACTACCTTTTATGTACCTTATTTAAATCAAGTGGTTGGATTATCATTAAGTGAAGTCGGGAAGGTAGTATCCATAGGTGCATTATCTGCAATTTTTTCTCAGCAATTTTTAGTAGGAAGACTATCGGGGAGCAACAATAAAAAGAAATTTGTTATGATACATTTTGGTGCATTGATTCTTATGACTATATTTTTTATTATTGCAAATAAATTTACAATATACATTTTTGCAATTTTATATGGAATTATTGTACAAACAACTGGGAACATATACGAAATATATGTGGAGAGACTATCTGTTAAACAAGGTATGGAATATTCTCAAGTAAGAAAATGGGGATCTATAGGTTTTGGATGTATAGTACTCTTATGTGGAATCATAATTGAAAGATTTGAATTCAAAACTATTTATATAATGGGAATTGCTATGATAAGTATTGTAATATTTATTATAGGATTGAAATTTAATAATATTGAAGCGGATGCTAAGAAAAATGAGGTAAAACTAAGAGACATATTGAAAAATAAAAATTCATTAATTCTTGGTCTTACTAGTATTTTAATTATTGGAACATATAATGCGATAGAATTTGCATATTCAACCTATTTAATAGATATAACAGGAAATACTGTTTTAGCTAACTCAATATATAGTAAATCTATATTTTTCAGAGTTGTTGTTGAGTTCTTATCCTTTATGTTTGTTGGGAGGGTATTAAAGAATAATACACCTAAAAAATATTTAATTGTGGCTTTTCTTATAGCAGCAGCAAGAATATTATTATTTTCAACAGGATATGTGCCTTTGGTTGTTTTGGGTGATCAATTACATGGATTAATGTATGGTTGTTATTTGACTTTCTTATTTAAATATATTAGAAATGTTGTTGATGATAAATTTGTAGCAGGCACATATTCAATAGTAACCATATTAGGTTCAGCAGGTGCTAATTTTGTTTATCCTCAAATTTTTAGTGCAATCCAAGGTAAGTTTGGATACAATATAATGTATTTATCTGGATTTGCAATTATAATAGTTTCTACATTAATTGCTGCAAAGATTCTTCCGGAAGAGAAAAAATATATTGTAGCTAAAACTTATTAGCTTATGAGTAAAAAGTAATTAATAAGTTAAAGATCTGTCACATTGATCATTTTAAATCCCTTTTCTTCTAATATGCTGATTAATCTTTTTAAGATTGAGTTTTCAGCATAAGTAAAGGCTGGGATGGAATTATCATCTTCAACTAAAGATATATAATCATTTTCTAAAGAAGGATGAAAAAATACACTGCCCATATTAACTGTACTAGTTTCTTTAATTTTATTTAAAGCCTCTTCCTCTTTTCCGACAGGAATATACCCAAGAGGAGTTGAAATATAAAAAGATGATTTATTATAAGGACTACGCTGAGGCTTTTTTAAATCAGCTTTTTCTTTACCGAAATCATTAAATGGGTAATATAATATTTTAAAATATTTTTCTGCAATCTTATTTTGAGCTGGTGTAATTTCATAATGTGGTGATTCAAAGAAATCAATTGGTATATCCAAATATGATGCAGTTTTGATGGCCTTTTCGATTTTTTCTTTAAATGTACTTTCAGAAGTATCAAGTTTTCCAAATTCAAAACCAGCTCCAGATTCAGTATTACCAGATTGATGAGTATAACCATGAAGACCAATTGTTCCATTATGTGTAGTGAAAAAATCTAAACTATATACCATTTCAGCTATTTCAAAATTATTTTTAGTTAGTGGGTCATTATCAAGTTTCTGACTTGGAATTACATACCTTGGAATCCATGCAATGTGATAAGGGATTTTCTTTTGACTCATATAATCCGCTATTATGCGAAGTTTTTCAAAATATTCTTTGGAATAAGGCTGTGAATTTACGCCTATATCTTCAAAACGAATAAGACCTATTTGATCTATTTTTGCTTTATATGGGGTGATATTTGTACTTGGAAAACCATCTATTTTACAATTTATTATTTTATTATCCTTATCCCACCTAGTGTAAAGTTTAAGCATACGTGAAAAATCAGAAAATCCAATATAATAAAAATTGTCTTTAATTAGTAATGGTTTCTTCAAGGAAAAATTATTATTTGGAGATTTTATAATATTATCATGTAAATAAAGTGTATAAATATTGTTATTAAGATATATAACTAAATTGTCATTACGTTTTTTTATTTTTCCATCAAGTTCTTGTATGAATTCATTTAGAGAGATATAATATCGATTTTTATCCAAATATATTGGTAAATTAAGTTTAAGGGCTTTGCCGTTAATTATAAATTTTACATTATCTTGAGGCATATCAAAGCCAGTAAAACTAGAAAAATCTGTGCTAAGCCCATCATTTTTTTTCAAGGAATCCTTATTTGAAATTTGTTCTGAGCTGCTGTTTTTAATTAGACTATTATTATTATTGCAGCTTATTAAAAGTAGCATTAAAAATGTCATAAAAATAGAGAGAATTCTTTTACTTGTCATTTGTATCGCCACCTTGCTTTTTATATACTTTTATTATATGTACTTATATTTTTTTATATTTAGATTTTGCTTAGAAATATATGGATAAAAATGTCAGGAACAAATTATCACATCGAGATGCTTTTTAGGAAAGAGGAGTATGAAAGATAAAATGATTAAAGATTGGTTTTGATAAAATTTTAAAAAATAAGGCTTAAAATTATAAAAATAATAAATAAGCAAAATCTTAAATGATAAATAGGTGCTATATCGAGATGAAAAATGAAAAAATAATAATAAATATTGACATTATGATATAGTTTGTTATAATAGAAAAAAGATAAATTTTAAAAGAAAATTTTATGCTATTATTCGTAAATAATAATTATTAAATTAGAAATGGAGAAAATCATGGAAAAGGATATTGTAAAATCAGTTATGCAAAAATTTTATAGCTTTTTTTATTTTATGTTCTGGGGCTTTTATTTTAGCGCTGGCTATTTATTTTGCAAAAAAACTGAAAAAAATATCTTTCTAATGAGTTTTTAATTTTTATAAAGTATTTTGTATCTTATAACATGGATATTTCATGGAACTCATTATATATGAGTTCCATTTTTTTTAAATATAATTAAATATATGTAAGGGGGCAAATATAAATAGAAGTACTGAAGGCTATTGAAGGGACTGCTTAATAAGTAGTTTATTGGAATTTTTATTCAAACAATGACTATAGAAAATAGAAGTATAGTAGGTTACACGATTAATAAGAAGGAGAGTGTTAAGTAGTGGAAAATCTAGTTGTTGAACTTGGAGAAAGAAGTTATCCAATCCTGATCAAAAAAGGATTGATGAATGAAGTAAATGTTGAAATTCAGAAGATTTACAAAGGAAAAAAAATATTTATATTAACTGATAAAAATGTAAATTCTTATTATGGAGATAAGATAAAATCATGCTTAGTTAATTCAGGATATGATGTTAAAATAATGGCTTTAGAAGCAGGTGAAGAAACAAAAGCTTTCAGCACGTTGCCTTTAATATACAATGAACTTTTAGATTTTAAAATTACAAGAAGTGATTTAATAATAACTCTTGGTGGTGGAGTGATTGGAGATCTTGGTGGATTTGCTGCAGCCACTTTTTTAAGAGGAGTAGATTTTGTTCAAATACCAACATCTTTGCTGGCTCAGGTTGATAGTAGCGTAGGAGGAAAAGTTGCAGTTGATTTAGAAAGAGGTAAAAATCTAGTTGGAAGCTTTTATCAACCTAAAGCAGTTTTAATAGATCCCGATGTATTAAAAACTTTAAATGAAAAATTTTTTAAAGATGGTATGGGTGAAGTAATTAAATATGGATGTATAAAGGATAGAGAATTCTTCTATTTCTTAAAGAGCTTGAAAACTAAAGAAGAAGTTATGCACAATATTGAAAAAATTATCCACAAATGCTGCTTTATAAAAAAATGTGTTGTGGAAAATGATGAAAAAGATACAGGGGAAAGGATGCTGTTAAATTTTGGACATACTTTAGGCCATGCAATAGAGACTTATTATAATTTTAAAAAATTTACTCACGGAGAAGGCGTTGCTATAGGTATGTATGAAATAAGCAGAATTGCAGAAAATAAAGGACTTACTGAAAAAGGTGTAAGCGAAGAAATTAAAGAAATACTAATTCAATATGGGCTTCCTTATGAAGTCGAGATAAAAGATAATTCTGCAATTTTAGACACCATAGCTTTAGATAAGAAAAATATAGATAATTCCTTAAAGGTAGTATTACTAAAAAATATTGGTGAATCATTTTTAGAGAAGACTAGTGTGGAGTTTTTCAAGTAAGTAATATACATCATGAATTTTATATTGTGAATTAAGGCGCATGAAAATAGGCTGGCAGATGGGCTTGTTATTTTTTTGATTGTGCCTAACTAAGAGGTGATGAAATGGGAGATTTTAAAATATATCCAAGGAAATTAAATGGCGAAGTTAAGATACCCCCATCTAAGAGCATGGCTCATAGGGCAGTAATCTGTGCGGCCCTTGGAGATGGAGTAAGTAAAGTTACAAATATAGATTACTCTGATGATATTATAGCAACAATTGAAGCTATGTCGTCATTAGGAGCAAGGATAACAAAAAAAGAAGAGCATCTTGAAATTTGTGGAATTAAAAGTCCTGAAAATATTGAAGCTAATTTAGTAAGGAACGAAAGGCTTATAGATTGTAATGAATCAGGTTCAACCTTAAGATTTTTAGTACCTATTGCAGCCCTATTTGATGGTGTCAACAGATTTGTTGGAAGAGGTAATTTAGGGAAAAGGCCTTTAGATACATACTATAATATATTTGATGAACAGAATATAAAGTATTCTTATAAAGAAGGCGTACTAGATTTAAAGACAGAAGGTAAATTACAGTCAGGGGAATTTAAAGTTAAAGGAAATATCAGCTCGCAGTTCATAACAGGTTTATTATTTACCCTTCCTCTTTTAGATGGAGATTCTAAAATTCTAATAACAACAGAAATGGAATCAAAGGGATATATTGATTTAACCTTAAGTGCAATGAAAGACTTTGGCATAGAGATTATAAATAACAATTATGAAGAATTTATAATAAAGGGAAATCAAACCTATAAGAGCAGGGACTATCGAGTTGAAGGAGATTATTCTCAAGGGGCATTTTTCTTTTGTGCAGATGCACTTTCAAATAATGTAATTTTAAATGATTTAAAGTTAGATTCTCTTCAAGGAGATAAAGAAGTAATAGATATTTTAACAAGAATGGGATTAGATATAATTAATAAAAATAATGGGTTAATCGGAATAGCAAATGAAAGACTAAAAGCAACTATAATTGATGGTTCTCAATGCCCAGACATAATTCCTGTAGTAGCTTTAGTTGCAGCACTAAGCACAGGTACAACAGAAATAATAAATGCTGGAAGACTCAGGATTAAAGAATGTGACAGATTAGCAGCTGTAACGTCTGAGCTTAATAAGTTAGGAGCTAAAATTAAAGAAAGAGAAGATGGATTAATAATAGAGGGAGTTAAAGAGCTAAAAGGTGGAGCAGAAATCTGGAGTCACAAGGATCATAGAATTGCAATGACTATAGCTATAGCATCTACTGTATGTAAAGATCCAATAGTGCTTAAGGATTACGAATGTGTTTCTAAATCATATCCTCAGTTTTGGGAAGATTTTAAAAGTTTAGGAGGTGTATTTGATGAGTGGAATATGGGGGAATAACTTAAAAGTTTCTATTTTCGGTGAGTCACATGGGGTCGGAATAGGAATTACAATAGATGGTCTTCCTTCTGGTGTTGAAATTAACCTAGAAGAAGTTATGAAGGAAATGGCTAGACGTGCTCCAGGAAAAAGTAATTTATCTACAGCAAGAAAAGAAGCTGATGCACCAGAAATTTTAAGTGGATTTTTTGAAGGAAAGACCACAGGAACTCCTCTTTGTGCAGTGATTAGAAACTCAGATATGCGCTCTAAGGACTATGGAAAGCTTAAGGATTTAATGAGACCAGGTCATGCAGATTATCCAGGGTATGTTAGATACAATGGATTTAATGATTATAGAGGTGGCGGATCTTTCTCAGGAAGAATTACTGCACCATTAGTATTTGCAGGTGCTATTTGTAAGCAGGTACTAGCAGTTAAGGGAATAAGTATAGGGGCTCATATTAAAAGTATTGGTGATATTGAAGATAAAAGTTTTTATGAGGTAGAATTAAATAAAGAACTTTTAGAAGATCTAAAAAATAAAGAATTACCTCTTTTAATTTCAGAAAAAGAGGAAGAAATGAGGGAGATAATCCTTAAAGCAAAAAAAGAACAGGATTCTGTGGGAGGAACTATTGAATGCACAGTTCTTGGTATAAATGCAGGAATCGGAAATCCGTTTTTTGATTCAGTTGAGTCAACTTTAGCTCACTTAATGTTCTCTGTTCCAGCGGTTAAGGGAATAGAATTTGGAAAGGGCTTTGAAATGAGTAAACTTAGGGGTTCAAATTGCAATGACGAATATTATTATGATGGTGATAAGGTAAAGACTTATACAAACAATAATGGTGGAATTACAGGTGGAATTACAAATGGAATGCCAATATTATTTAAGGTTGCAATGAAGCCGACACCATCAATATCTAAAGCTCAAAGAACAATAGATATTGCAGAAAAAAAAGAGTCAGAGCTTATAATTGAAGGAAGACATGATCCATGCATTGTACAAAGGGCTGTTCCAGTAATTGAGGCAGTAACTGCAATAGGGATATTAGATTTAATCAGTTAAAGGTCAAGAATTAAGAGTTTAGGATGCAAGTTTTATAAAACTTTATTCAAAACTGTTAATTATGGATTTATAACAGATCTAAAAGGAGAGAGTAAAGTGACGGAATTAGATGATTATAGAAAGAGCATTGATGAAATAGATAAAAAAATAACGGAATTATTTGAAAAGAGGATGGATGTAGTTCTTAAGGTTGGGGAATATAAAAAGAAAAATAATTTAGCAGTCTTTGATGAAAGTAGAGAAAAAGAAGTCATTGAAAAAAACTTAGGATATCTTGAAAATAAAACTTATGAAGAAGGAACTAGAGAATTCTTCACTCAGATAATGGAAATTGCTAAGAAGCTTGAGAATAAAAAAATTGAAAAGGCTGTTGAAGAATATAAATTTACGCAACATCAAAGTTCTATAAATAAAGAGAAGATTGGTTATTACGGAGTTAAAGGATCTTTTACAGAAGAAGCCATGATAAAATATTTTGGAGCTGTTAAAGCAGCAAAGGCGTATGAAGAATTTGAAAATGTTTTTGCTGCAGTTAAAGATGGTGAAATTGATTATGGAGTAGTTCCAATAGAAAATTCGTCAACAGGTGCTATTTCACAAGTTTATGATCTTTTATATAAATATGATTTTTATATTGTCGGTGAAGAATGTATTAAGATAAATCAACATTTAATTGGTGTAAAAGATGCAAAATTAGAAACAATTAAAGAAGTATATTCACATCCACAAGGCTTTGAACAGAGTACGGAGTTTCTTAAAAAGCATAACGCTTGGAAGCTGATTCCTTTTCATAGTACTGCCGATAGCGTTAAACTTGTAAGTGATTTAAATGATAAGTCTAAGGCAGCTATTGCAAGTAAAAGAGCTGCAAGTATATATAATTTAGAAATAATAAAAGAAAATATAAATAATCAAAGTGAAAACTCTACAAGATTTATAATAATATCAAAGGAACTTGAAACAAATTCTAGTTGTAATAAGGTAAGTGTAGTGTTTTCTCTTGAACATAAAGCTGGTACATTATATAAATTATTAAGTCATTTTGCAGAAAATGACATAAACATGATGAAGATTGAATCAAGACCAATGGAAAAAGGAGCATGGAAGTATTTCTTATATGTTGATTTTGAAGGAAATCTTGAAAGCGAAAAAGTCAGAAAAGCATTAAGTCTAATAGAGCAAAGCAGTGCTTACTTTAAACTTATAGGAGGATACAAGAAATATAGTTAAGAGTTATTAAAGGAAAGCCTTACGGCTTTTCAAAAATAAATATACAAAAAAATCCTGAAAGGATTTTTATCCATAAACTCAAGACTTTTAACTCTTAACTCCTAACTGAATAAAAGGGGGGATTAATTTGGATTTTTATGGATTGTTCGGAGAAAAATTATCTCATAGCCTTTCACCTAAAATTCATAATAATTTTTTTAAAGCTTCAAATATTGAAGGTGCATACAAGCTTTTTGAGGTCAAAAAAGAAGAATTAGGTAAAGCGGTAGAGGCAATAAAAGTTCTTAAGGTAAAGGGAGTAAATGTTACTATTCCATATAAGCAGGATGTAATAAAATATTTAGATTTTATATCGGAAGAAGCACAAAAAATAGGTGCAATAAATACAATTCATTTAGATAATGGGAAATTATATGGTTATAATACAGATTATTTTGGCTTTGGAACTATTATTAAAAATAATAGTATTGAAATTAAAAATAGTATAGCTATGGTGCTTGGAAATGGTGGAGCAGCTAAGGCTGTAATAACCTATTTGCTGGATCAAGGAATTAAAAAGATTTATTTAGTTTCCAGAAGAAAAAGTATCAATTTTGATTATAATGATGAAAAAATTGAAATTAAAACTTATGAAGAAATAGGCGATATAAAAGGAGATATTTTGATAAATACGACTCCTCTTGGAATGTATCCTAATGCAGATGCTACACCAGTGGATGAAGACGTAATAAATAATTTTAATGTATTAATAGATATAATTTATAATCCTAAGGAAACAAAGTTCTTAAAAATAGGTGAAAAATTAAGCAAAAAAGTATGCGGTGGAATCGAAATGCTCATTGGGCAAGCTATAAAATCTGAAGAAATATGGCAGGAACATCCTTTGGATAAGGCTGTGGCAGAAGAGCTATATTCAATGTTTCAAGATGAATTTAAGTAGGTGGCATATATGAAAGACAAAGTAGTGCTTATTGGGATGCCTGGGTGCGGAAAGAGCACAATCGGCAAAGTAATAAGTAATGGATTAAAGTTAAAATTTTATGATATGGACGAATATATTGAAGATATGACATCTAAGACCATTCCTCAGCTTTTTGAAATGGGAGAAACTTACTTTAGAGATTTTGAGACCTTAGCTTGCATTGAATTATCTAAAAAAGATAATATACTGATTTCTTCAGGTGGAGGCGTAATAAAGAGAAAAGAGAATATGGATATATTAAAAGAAAAGTCTTATATTGTCTTTATAGATAGGCCTTTAGAGGAGCTTTTGAAAGATATAGATATTTCAGGAAGACCCTTGTTAAAAGAAGGCAGAGATAAATTAATCAAGTTATATGATGAACGCTATGAATTATATAAATTATATGCAGATGAAATTATCAGGAATGATAAGGAACTTGAAAATGTGATAAGTATAGCGAAAGAAGTCATAAGACTTAATTTAGAGCTAGATTAGGAGGAATATTAATGAAGATTATGGTCATTAATGGCCCTAACTTAAACATGGTTGGAGTTAGGGAAAAAGGAATCTATGGCACAAAATCCTTTGAAGATATATGCGAGTATATTAAGGAAGAAGGCAAAAATAGAGGTCATGAAGTAACCTTGTTTCAAAGCAATTGTGAAGGTGAAATAATAGATGAACTTCAAAAAGCATATTTTGAGAAGTATGATGGAATAATAATAAATCCAGGGGCTTATACTCATTATAGTTATGCGATTCATGATGCTATAAAAGGAATTAATATAGATACAGTTGAAGTACATTTATCTAATGTACATTCAAGAGAAGATTTCAGAAAGAAATCTGTAACTGCACCAGCCTGCATAGGTCAAATGTGTGGTTTTGGAGAACAGGGATATATATTAGCTATGAAGGCATTAGAATTGAAAAAGATGTCTAAATAGTTTATTATATAAGTTAATTAGCAATTAATAATTTGCAGTAAATAGTAGAAGAAAAGATATAGATATAATTTTTAAAAATATCATCAAAAGTTTTAAACATAACTGTGAACTGCAAAATGTGAACTGTTAATTGACAAAAGTAGTATAGAAGTATAGTAGTAAAAAATTAAAAGTAGGAGTACAGGAGGAAAGTAAAAATGATAATTATTATGAACCCAAAAGCAACAGAAGAAGAAGTAAGAAAGGTAACATCAGTAATCGAAGCAAAAGGATTAGAGGTTAATCTTTCAAAAGGCGATACTTACTATATAGTAGGTATTATAGGAGATACATCTATAATTGATCCTAAAAAAATGCAGGTACTTAAAGGCGTTGATAGAGTTATGAAGGTTCAAGAACCTTTTAAAAAAGCTAATAAAATATTTAAGCCAGAAGATACAGTAGTTGATGTCCAAGGATCTATAGTTGGTGGTGGAAAGCTTGGAATAATGGCGGGACCATGCTCTGTAGAAAGTGAAGAACAAATCATTGAAGTAGCTAAAAGAGTAAAGGCAGCTGGAGCTAATTTCTTAAGAGGAGGAGCTTTCAAACCAAGAACTTCACCTTATAGTTTCCAAGGATTAGAGCTTGAAGGTTTAAAACTATTAAAAGCAGCAAAACAGGAAACAGGGCTACCAATAGTAACAGAGCTTATGTCAACAGATTATTTGGATTCTTTTGTTGAAAATGTTGATATGATTCAAATTGGTGCTAGAAATATGCAAAACTTTGATTTGCTAAAGCAGGTTGGTAAGACTAAAACACCAGTATTATTAAAGAGAGGTTTATCAGCAACTATAGAAGAATGGCTTATGTCAGCAGAATACATTATGGCAGGTGGAAATGAAAATGTAATTCTCTGTGAAAGAGGAGTAAGAACTTTTGAAACTATAACAAGAAATACATTAGATTTACAGGCTGTTCCAGTGATAAAGAAATTATCGCATTTACCTATTATTGTAGATCCAAGTCATGCAGGAGGTTATGCTTACCTAGTAGAGCCAATGGCTAAAGCAGCAATTATGGCAGGAGCAGATGGTCTTATGATAGAAGTTCATAATGATCCAGAAAATGCATTAAGTGATGGACAGCAATCACTTACTCCAGACCAATTTGATGCACTTATGGCTAAGGTTAAAGCAGTAGCAGATATCGAAGGTAAAGAAATTTAATTCTGTGTAGATAAAGGGAGCTATTAATATGAAGATAGTAGTTGTAGGTCTTGGAGTAATTGGAGGATCATTTACCATGGCATTAAAGGAAGCCGGGTATGATGATGTGTATGGCATAGATATTAATGAAGAGTCCCTAGAAAAAGCAAAAAAGCTCGGATTAATAAAAGAAGGGTTTACTAGTGGCGATGAGATAGTTAAAAGTGCAGATTTTATAATTATTTCCTTATATCCTAGATTAGTTAAGAAATTTATAACCGACAATAAAGAAAACTTTAATGATGGTGCTGTAATAACAGATGCAACTGGAATTAAGAAAATGTTTATTGATGATATAATAAAGATTTTGCCAGAAAATATTGATTTTGTTTTTGGCCACCCAATGGCAGGAAGAGAAAAAAAGGGAATAGATTTTGCAAGCAGTACAGTTTTTAAAGGTGCAAATTATATCTTAACACCAGTAGCTAGAAATAAAGAAGAAAATCTAAAAATGATAGAAGACTTAGTTTATAAGCTTGGATTTAAGAGAGTTAGGAGGATAACTCCTGAGCATCATGATGAGATGATAGGATATACAAGCCAGCTTCCTCATTCGCTAGCTGTAGCACTAGTTAATAGTGATTTGGAAGGAAGAGAAACTGGAAGCTTTATTGGAGATAGCTACAGGGATTTAACCAGAATAGCAAATATAAATGAAGATTTATGGAGTGAACTTTTCCTGGGAAATAAAGAAAATCTGTTAACAAGTATAGAAAATTTTGAGGTTGAATTAGACAAAATAAAACACGCAATAGAAAATGATGATAAAGAAGCTCTAAAAGAGTTATTTATAAAATCTACTAAGAGGCGTGAAAAATTATAAGCATATAGGGTTTTTGTTATTTAAGATAATAACAAAAGCCCTATTTTACTATATATTAATTTTAGAGAAGCCATATGCAATAATAAAAAATAAACTTTTGGTATTATAAAAGGAAGGAAATATACATTATTTATCTCATATATAGCTTTTTAAGGTGGATTAGATAATAATGTGGAGTGAATATATTTATAAAATTTAATTATATGGAAATATTATAGTTTTTAAAATTAAAAGATATAACATATATTGAATAAATGTATATACTAAGATATAATTGAATTATAAATTATGTAAAAGAGCAATACATTTATTTATAAGGAAGTTTAAGGAGGTGTTTAAAGTGACTCATTTAGTTGGGATTGATATAGGAGGGACGAATTTAAGAGCCGCAGTCATTTCTGAAAAAGGTGAGATAATTGACGTTTTTAAAGTTAAGAATGAGGTGAGCAAAGGTGCACCTTATAATTTAGATAAGCTGGTTAACCATATTGAAAAAGAATGGAGTAAATATGAGATTGAGAAAGTTGGAGTTGGGGTGCCCGGACCTATAGACTTAAAAGAAGGAAAATTATTAAATCCAGTTAATTTAAAGGAATGGGCAAATTTCAATATAAAGCAATATTTAAGTGAAAAGCTTAAGCTGCTTGTAAACGTTAATAACGATGCCAATGTTGCTGGACTTTCAGAAAGTATAGTTGGAAGTGCGAAGGAATGTACTTCGGTATTTTATATAACAATTTCCACTGGAGTAGGTGGTGCGTTTATATTAGATAAGAAAATTATAAATGGAGCACATAGCCAGACAGGTGAAATCTATAACATGATAATAAATGAAGATAATTACAGTCAGGGAGGATTAAATAAAGGTGGTTTGGAAGGCCAATGCAGCGGAGTAAATATAGCTAGAGCAGCATCAGAACAATATGGACAATTATTGACTACTGAAGAAGTATTTAATTTGTATAAAAGAAATGAAGAAAAAGCTATTTTTGTAATAGATAGATGGATAGACAATATTTCAATAGGGATTGCCAATATAATAGCAGTAATTGACCCAGAAGCTATAGTTATTGGCGGAGCAGTATTAATAAATAATACATTTTTACTGGCTAAGATTATTGAATGCACTAAGAAAAAAGTTTCAGAT
>JAEZKY010000128.1 GCA_023435985.1 Bacillota bacterium
ATGATGTACCATAAACATAGTCTCGCTCTTTAATTTCATCATACTGGCCTTTATCTTCACCATTATAAGTAGAGATAATTCCTAAATTCCATCTAATTCTGCCTCCAGCTGCTTGTAAAATATTAGGATAGTTATAATAATATATTTTTGACCCTAGTATGCCTATTTTAGGGTCAGTTTCAGCCACATCTACCAGCTCTTTTAAGAACTTGTTATCTACAACTGTATCATTATTTAGAAGGAGTAAATATTCCATACCTTGATTTAAAGCATATCTCATACCAATATTACAACCTTCAGGGAACCCTGCATTGGTATCGTTTTTTATAAGAGTAATTTTCTTATTAGAAGGTAATTCCATTAATTCTTTAGCTGTTTTAACATTTTCAGATTCTTTTTTAGTATACTCAATAACTTTTATTGGTTTATTTTCTAGGTTAAATTTAACAAAATCTGATTCTACTTTTATGTCGCCATTACAATACTCTTTTATTTTTTTTATTGAATCATTTTTAGAATCATTATCTACAATTATTACTTCATAATCTTGATAATCAATCTGATTTAAAGATTCCAAACATTCAATGGTGTCTTCCCATCCATTCCAATTTAGAATTATTATACCTACCTTTGGATAAATCATTTATACACATCCGTTAACAGTTTTAATCTTTTTTTAAATCCTAACTTTAATGGAATTAATTTTCTTTGTAGTTTTAAAGGATATAATGTATTCCAGCATCCAGTATTAGTAAATATTTCATTATAATTATTTCTATGTTTTTTTAGTATCTTATTTAAAGTTAAATAATAATTTTCAGACATAGAATATCCAGGAGATAAATGATAAACAAATATAGGTGCAATATAAACTTTGTAGCCAAGTTTTTTTATACTTAAACAATAATCTGCAGCATACAAGTGCCAATCATCACATACCATCTCATCAAAATGAAGGATGTTAAATACAGATTTAGGAACTATAATCAAACACTCATCAAGAGTCTGTGATTCTGTTATTTCATTAAGATAATTAGGACCTGCTAATTTAGGCGGATCACCATCCTTAATTATTGTTGTTGTTCCTTTAACATTTTCACAGTTTCCTGCAACACCTAATATTCCTATGTTAGTTAATGAATTTAACATTTTTTCTGTATCTTTTAACCAATTATCTGAGGATAAATCTATATCTTGATGTACGAACATTATATATGTTCCTTTAGCTTTTTTACCACCGTGATTAAGTGCTTCTGCAGCTGATTTAAATTTATTTTCAGTATTGTCTATTAATATTAGTTCATAATCTGCAGTTTGACTCTCTAAACTATCAAGCAAATAATCATTTAAAATATCTTCATTATTATAAACACAAACTACTGAAATCATTAATCAACCTCAATTACAGCATATAATCTATAATAAATGTTATCATTAATAATATTAAACTTATTCAATAATAAGATAAAATATCTCAGCCATGAAGGCATATTTTTAACAGATAATAATGTTAATGGTATAGGTTCTTCTTCTACTACTTTAAAATATTTGAATTCTTTTGATAATAAATCTTTTAAGTCTTTTTTTGTAAAAAAGTTAATATGATCTTTTTCTAACATATGTTCATATGTTAAATTATAACGTTTTAATTCTGAAAAATGAGTACAATTTGGAACTGTTATAAGTATATTTTTCTTTGCTACTCTTTTTAATTCTTTTAAGACTTCTAAAGGATTTTCAACATGTTCTAAAACCTCAAATAATAAAATTGTATCAAAAGAATTATCTGGAAAATCTAAATTATCCCCACGCATTACATAAGCATTTAATCCCTTTTCTAAAGCTTTATCAATGTATTCCGGATTAATATCTATTCCAGTACAGTTAAATCCGTTATCCTGTAAAATTTTAATATAATCTCCATTGGCGCATCCTACATCTAAAATTTTTTTTCCTGCATTATGAATAGCAAAATCTATTAATTTTGAGGATAAATAATCTTCTATATTCAAATACAATCCTTGAGAAGAATCTCTAAAAACTTTATTTTTATTAATTTAACACACCTCTATTAAATAGTATCTTCATAAAATTCTTTAATGAATTCTTCAATATTAGAAGATTCTAAATATTTTACATTTGATTTTATTTTTTCAATATGCCAATCCCACCACATTATTTTTTTTAATTTCTTAATTTGATTATCAGAAAATCTATATTTGATATGTCTTGCAGGATTTCCTCCAACCATTTCATAATCATTTACATCTTTAGTAACAATTGAACCTGCTGCAATCACTGCTCCATCACCTATAGTAACTCCAGGTAAAATTATAACATTTCTAGCTATCCAGACATCATTACCAATAGTAATATCTCCTTTGCCCATTGGATGACCTACATTTCTAGGTATATCTTTAATTAATTCACCAAAAGGATAAGTAGATATCCAGTCAGTTCTATGATTACCATCTACTATAATTTGCACATTATCTGCTATTGAACAGAATTTTCCAATATAAACATTATATTTATTGGTCCATTTAACTATTTTAGGATCACCATAAGTGAATTGACCAATGAAAATATTTTCATCTTCATTTAAGTTTTTTGACTTAATTTTAAATGCATTTTT
>JAEZKY010000180.1 GCA_023435985.1 Bacillota bacterium
CTATTAATGGAGATGCATTTTCAAAAGAGATAAAGGAAGAAACTATTAAACTAATAAAAAAAGATTTGGGAAAAGTAAATCTTGTAATATATAGTATTGCTTCAGCTAAAAGAATACATCCCATAACAGGGGAGGTTTTTTCCTCAGTATTAAAGCCAATAGGTAAAAACTTTAAAGAAAAAACTGTAAATTTTCATAGTTATCAAGTAGCAGATATGGAAATTAATCCAGCCAAAGAAGATGAGGTAAGGCAAACTGTTGCAGTTATGGGTGGAGAGGACTGGAAGATGTGGATTGATTCATTAATGGCTGCAGATGTGCTTGCAGACGGAGTAATCACAGCAGCATATTCATACATTGGACCTGAAATCACGTATCCGGTTTATAGGAATGGTTCTATAGGTAAGGCAAAGGAAGATCTAGAGAAGACTGCTGGAATGATAAATAAGGAGCTTAAAAAAATTAATGGAAAAGCTGTAATATCTGTTAATAAGGCTTTAGTGACTCAATCGAGTTTGGCGCTTCCTGTAGTTCCGTTATATATATCAATATTGTCTAAAGTTATGAAGGAAAAAGGTATCGATGAAGGGTGCATAGAGCAGATATATAGGTTATTTTCAGAAGAACTATATAAGAGTAATCTCTCACTTGATGATGAAGGAAGAATAAGAATGGATGATTTAGAATTAAGAAGTGATGTTCAAAAAGAAGTATTCGAGCTATGGAAAAAGATTAATACGGATAATATTAAAGAGCTAAGTAATATAGAAGAATTTAGAAATGAATTTTTTAAATTGTTTGGTTTTGGACATTCTGATATAGATTATGCTGATGAAGTGGATCAAGATGTTAAGATAACTAGTGTAAAGGTGTAGTATTATTAATAATTTTCTGATTTACTGGAAAAAATGAAAAAGTAAATTAATTTTATGATTATAGGTGATATTTATGGCTCAAGTGAAAAAGCATGAAATTCAACAGTTAATAGAAGCTGCTGCTATAGATACATTTTTAGAAAATGGGTATATTAATACTAAAATGAAGCAGATTGCAGCAAAAGCAGATATCTCCGTTGGAAATATTTATTTGTATTTTAAAAGTAAGGAACATTTATTTTATACTATTTTGCCTCAATCTTTTGCTGAGAATTTTAAAGATTTTAATAATAATATTTTTGCTGCATTAATAGAAGCATTTGTTAATAATGCAAAAAATATAAAGGATTATATTCCAAAGAATGAGTGCATAGATTATTTAATTGGAAACCGTAAAAGGTTGCTAATGTTGCTAAGATATAGCAAAGGGACAAATTATGAAAATTTAAAAGAAGAATCAAATGAAATTGTAATACAAAAGCAAAATGAGTATTTACTAAAATTAAACAAGGCAGATAATAGTATTATAGAAAAAAATTATAAAATTATAAAAATGGTGCTTGATAGTATAATTAATATGCTACTAGATACACTAGAAGGAGAAATGGAAATAAAAGAACGAATGAATGCAATAAGATTTGCTTATGAATATAACTTGTACGGATTTAAAAGATTAATTGAAGAGTGCGTTAGGTAGGATTATTTGTATTTATAAAATTTATAGAGAACTGCATAAGGCACATGAAAGAAAATAATAGACCAAAAGATGCGACGCATATTTTGCGTCAGGCAAGGAAATAAATTCTGCTCATAGCGGGTCTATTAGTAAAGTTTGCTGACGCAGTATGACACAAAATAGGCAAGCATACTGGTCTATTATTATTTTGATTGTGCCTAAATACCATAATTTTCTTGATATTGTGGTATAATATCGCTATAGATTAAAATATGAAAGCCTAGGAGGAGACGGAATGGATATAAAGATGTTAGAAAAATATGCAGAACTTGTAGTTAAGACAGGAATAAACTTGCAGGAAAAGCAGCAATTATTTATAAATTCACCAATTGAATGTGCAGATTTTGCTAGAATCATGGCAGAAAAAGCTTATGAAGCAGGGGCTATAAATGTAATAGTAAGATATAATGATGAAAAACTTTCTTTAATAAAATTTAATAAAGCTTCAATGGAAAGCTTTGAAAAGGAACCTATTCACCTTGCACTTGAGAGAGAGCAGCTTATAAAAGAAAAAACTGGATTTATCAGTATAGCCGCTGAAGATCCAGAACTTTTAAGTGGTGTAGAGCCTAATAAAATAGCCATTCAAGCTAAGACAAACAGCAGGACTATGAAAAAAGTAAGTGCTGCAATGATGAGTAATGAAGTTTCATGGTGTGTTGTTTCAGTACCTACAAAAGGATGGGCTAAAAAGGTATTTCCGAATGTTCTAGAGGAAGAAGCTGTAGAAAAGCTTTGGCAGTCAATATTCAGCATAGTGAGAGCAGATAAAGAATCACCAGTTGCTGCATGGGAAGAACATATATCAAAATTAGATAATAGAAGAAACTATTTAAATGAGAAAAGTTTTAAGTACCTCAACTATAAATCAGAAGGAACTGATTTAGTTGTAGAGCTTCCAGAAGGTCATGAGTGGTTAGCTGGAGCAGAAAATACTAAAGATGGAGTTAGGTTTGTAGCTAATATGCCAACAGAAGAAGTATTTACTCTTCCAAAGAGAGATGGTGTAAATGGATATGTAACCAGCAAGAAACCTTTAAATTATGGAGGAAACTTAATAGATAACTTTAAACTTACTTTTAAAGATGGTAAAATTGTTGATTTCACAGCGGAAAAGGGCGAAGAAATATTAAAGGGACTTTTAGATACTGATGAAGGTGCAAGATATTTAGGCGAAGTTGCGTTAGTTGGTTATAATTCGCCTATATCAAACTCAGGTTTAATATTCTATAATACATTATTTGATGAAAATGCATCTTGCCACTTTGCTTTTGGTAAAGCATACCCAAGCTGCTTAAAAGGCAGTGATAATATGTCAGAGAAAGAACTTCTAGAAAAGGGAGTTAATGATTCGTTGACTCATATAGATTTTATGGTAGGATCTGCAGAACTTGAAATAACTGGAGAAACTGCTAGTGGTGAAAAGGTTCAAATATTTAAAAATGGAGATTGGGTAATATAATTCAATAAGTTGACAAATTCGTTTAAAAGTAGTATTTAATATATATAGTTATAGGACTGACGGAAGTGGAATAAACCACATGAAGTATAACAAACTAAAAGCCGACCGTCTGGGCAAAAGCCTGGATAGTGGGCTTTTTTGTTGTATTAATGAGGAGTGAAAGTCTGAAAAAATGATTCCAAAATGTTTGATATCTTAAGAAAGGAATGATTATATAATGAAAGAATTGATTTTAAAGTATGGATGTAATCAAAATCAAAAGCCAACTAGAATTTTTACTCAGGATGAAAATCTACCAATAAAAATATTAAATGGGACTCCAGGATATATCAATTTATTAGATGCATTTAATAGCTGGCAGCTTGTAAAAGAATTAAAAGAAGCTACAGGCTTAGAAGCAGCAGCGTCTTTTAAGCATGTTAGCCCGGCAGGAGCTGCAGTAGCTATTCCCCTAACTGAAATTATAAAGAAAGCATATTTTGTAGAGGAGGAGGAATTATCAGATATTTCAACAGCATATATAAGAGCAAGAGGCGCAGATAGAATGTCTTCATATGGAGATTTTGTAGCTTTGTCAGATGAGTGTGATGAGCAGACAGCAAAATTTTTATCACGAGAGGTATCTGATGGAATAATTGCACCAGCTTATTCTGATAAAGCGCTTAAAATATTAAAAAGTAAACGTAAAGGTAAGTATTTAATAATACAAATAGATATTAATTATATTCCTAAGGAAATTGAAACAAGAGAAATCTATGGAGTAACTTTTGAACAAAAGAGAAATGATGTGAAAATAACTCAAGATATATTTAATAATTTGCCTACTAAAAATAAAGTTGTACCTGACGATGCTAAAAGGGACTTAATTGTAGCTCTAATTACACTTAAGTATACACAATCTAATTCTGTATGTTATGCAAAAGATGGGCAGGCTATTGGAATTGGTGCAGGGCAGCAATCCAGAATTCACTGTACTAGATTGGCTGGAAATAAAGCTGATGCGTGGTTTTTGAGACAAAATCCAAAAGTTATAAATCTCCCTTTTAAAAAAGAAATAAAAAGAGCCGATAGAGATAATGCAATAGATGTTTATATTTCAGATGATTATATGGATCTATTATGTAATGGGGTTTGGGAAGATATATTTTCTGAAAGGCCAGAACCATTAAGCAAAGAAGAAAGAATAATATGGCTTGAAAAATTAGCAGAGGTATCCTTAGGTTCAGATGCATTTTTCCCTTTTGGAGATAACATAGAACGTGCTAGAAAAAGTGGCGTTTCTTATATAGCTCAGCCAGGTGGATCTATAAGAGATGATAATGTAATTGAAATCTGCGACAAATATAATATAGCTATGGCATTTACAGGAATAAGACTTTTTCATCATTAATTTAATAAAATAAGCTATTATGTTCTAGAGAATAGAAGAAATTATATTCTCCTGAAGTAAAGATAGTATTTTAAAGATCAGATAATATTGATAATAAATATTAAAAAGTTCCACTAAGTATATCCAGTTAATATTGTCTTAGCAGAACTTTTAATTTTAGGTTTAAATCTAAATTATCAAGTTTCCATCATAAGATGCAATGATTTTATATAAGTCAGGACGTCTGTCTCTGAATATTCCCCATTCAATACGTTGTGTTTCAAGCTCATCTAAATCAAATTCAGCAACTAATACTGTTTCTTCGCTGCGATTAGCTTCAATAACTTTATTACCTTGTGGTCCTGCAATAAAGGATGAACCATAGAAGGTGATTTTTGAGTCTTCATCTTCTTCTACGCCAACACGGTTGGAGGCGATTACAGGAATTAAATTAGCGGCTGCATGACCTAGCATGCAAGTTTGCCAGTGATCTTTTGAATCAATTGATCCATCTTGAGGTTCGGAACCAATAGCAGTAGGATAGAATATCATTTCAGCACCCATAAGAGTCATGCATCTAGCTGCTTCTGGATACCATTGATCCCAGCATATACCTACGCCAATTTTACCATAGCGTGTTTTCCAAACTTTAAAACCAGTGTCTCCTGGATTAAAGTAAAATTTTTCTTCATAGCCAGGGCCATCAGGAATATGGCTTTTTCTGTAGGTACCAAGTACTTCACCATCAGCATCGATTATTGCAATGGCATTATATCTTGCATAATTTTTCTTTTCATAAAAACTGATAGGAAGAACAACTTTAAGTTCTTTAGCAATTTTCTTAAAGTGATTAATAGCTTTATTTTGTTCTACTTCTGTAGCGTAGATATAATAATCTGATTTTTCTTTTTGACAAAAATATGGAGTTTCAAATAATTCTTGAAGTAAAATTATTTGGGCACCTTTATCGGCTGCTTCTCTTACAAATTTTTCAGCTTTAGAGATATTTTCATCGATGTTTGAAGAACAGCTCATTTGGGTAGCTGCAACTTTAACTTTTCTCATGTGTATCACCTCATCTTATTTTTTTTATTCTTTAGAAGTTGGCATCTGCTGAGTAGTACAATGTACATTTCCACCTTCTTTAATAACAGCTATTCCATCTACCGTTCTGATTTTTCTATCAGGGAAGGTTTCACTTAGCACTTTTGCAGCAGCTTTATCAGCTTCTTTAGCATTACTGCCAAATACAGGTAAAATAATACCATCATTTACAAAGTAGAAGTTTAAATAGCTTAAAGTTAATCTTTCACCTTTATATTCAGTTCTAGGCGGTTGATTAATTTGAATAATTTCAAACTTTCTGCCTTTAGCATCAGTTGAATTTTTTAATATTTCAAGATTTTCTAAGGTTATTTTATAATTGTTATCTTCAGGGTCATTACAGGTTTGCATAAGGATTTTCCCAGGTGCTGCAAAGCAGGCTATATTATCTACGTGACCATCAGTTTCATCGCCATCTAAACCATTTTTAAGCCAGATAACTTTTTCTATATTTAAATATTCTTTTAAATAATTTTCAATTTGTTCTCTAGTAAGGTCTGGGTTTCTATTAGGATTTAGTAAGCATTCCTCAGTAGTAATCAGAGTTCCTTCTCCATCAACATGAATTGAACCGCCTTCTAAAATGAAAGGTGCATCAAATTTTTCTACATTGAAGTGTTCTAGAATTTTTTCTGCTACTTTGTCGTCTAAATCCCAAGGAGCATATTTTCCACCCCAAGCATTAAAGTTCCAATTCACGCCAGCTAAGCTTTGCGTATCATTCATTATAAATGTTGGACCATTATCACGAAGCCATGCATCATTATGTTCGATAGAAAGAAATTCTACATTATTAGAAGCTTTAAAATGATTTTGCACGTAAGTTAAATCCTTAGGGTTTACAATTACTGTAACTGGTTCAAATTCTGAAATTGCCTTGATGAATTCAGCATATCCAAGACATACACTTTCATGGTTTTCAGGATGGCACATAGATTCTTTAACAGGCCATGAAATAAAGGTACGCTCATGAGTGGTCCATTCAGCAGGCATCTTGTAATTTAAATCTTTTGGATACATATAATACTCCTCTTCTTTAAGAATTTATTTTTGGTTATTTTATGCTTATAAGTTCTAATTAAGTATTAATATTTAATAATTTTAAAGAAATTCAGCTTGAATTTCATCATTTATAGTTAATCGTTAAATATAAACTGGCAATTAGAACATATTTAGTATCTATCATATAATAAACTTCCATTCATATTCGTGTCAAGATTAAGGTGTAGGAAACAGTATTAAAGTTAAATTCACTATGTTATCTAAAGGTTTTTGGATATATATTATGCATTGCAAATTGCAATGTATATATTACGATTTATATTTTGTAAAGGTTTTATATGTAATTTTTGCTATTTTAATAAAAATATGGTGTTATTTAATATAACAAAAAGACATTTAATTATAAATTTAATTTAATTAATAAATTAAATGATAATATTTAAGCATAAGTTAACTTATAAAAATACAAAAATTAATACAAAATTATTTTAATTAAGCTTTATCACTAGTAATAATAATTATGGAAATGAAAGGAGATAGTTAATAATGAGCAATAGTGTTTTAATGTTAAATGATGAGATAAGTGAGGAAAAAATTTTCGAAAAAGGTGATAACTACAGGGTTATTATAGGCGGCAAAAAAGACATGGATGTAGAAGTTACAGATATTATAGTTAATAATGACAGAGAACTTGAAATTCTTTCTCTTACATTAGGAGAGAATGTAATTCCTGTAAATTATAATGAAGATGTATTTTCTAACAAATATTTAGCTAATAATTTATATGAAAACTCAATTTCTGAAAAATTTGAATGGGATTATAGAAATCCAAAGGAAGCGCTTGAAATAATTACGAGAATATATATGCCAGATTATATTAAAGAAAATTTATCAGCTAATGTAGATTTAATAAAGAAACAATATGTTCATAAAGCAAACAGTAATAATGTAATGATTTCATATCCTGAAAGAGTTGGAAATATGTTATATTATAGAGGTTTTAATGATAGCGACGAGTTTATTAATGATCATGAGTCAGATCATTTAGCAGGAATTAAATTATTTGAAGCAGTACGTCAAACCACATTAGCTTCTTTCCATGTCATGGGTGTACCTTTTGGAAAAACAATGGTACTTACTACAGTAAACATTGATTATAAGAAATTTATTCAATTAGATAAACCTTATTTTATTCAAGTAATACCAGCATGTAAAACTGATGGAGGGGCGATGTTTAATGTTTTCAATGTTATTCAAAGCGGGGAATCATGCGTTACTGGATATATAGGAGCTTATACATTTAGAACAAAAGAAGCTTATGAAAGTAAGAGATTTAAAAAATAAAGAAAAAATATAATTTTCTTCATAAATTTTAAGTTAATAAATATGGGAGAATTACATGATTGAAAGGAGTAAAAAATGATAATTGGTATTACTGGTGCAACTGGTGGTCTAGGGAGAAGAATGTCAGAAATATTAGTAAAGCAAGGCTATAATATTAGATGCCTTGTTCGTAAAAATAGCAAGCATGAATTTTTAGTTAACGATAAGATTGAACTAGTTTATGGTGATATCTGTGATTTTGATTCTCTCGAATCATTTATAACAGGACTTGATGTATGTATTCATCTTGCGGCTCAAGTATCTTCCGCATCTAAAGAAGTACTGGAAAGAGTGAATGTTGGAGGAACAAAAAATATATGTGAGGCTTTACTAAAATTTAATTTAGAGTGCAGATTTTTATATTGTTCATCTATTGTAGCACGTAACTATAAATCTTACAAAAAGCCATTCTATTCAGATTATACAATAAGCAAGTATAGAGCTGAAAAAGTTGTTGATAAATACATGGACAGTCTAAGAGCAACCGTAATTTATCCAGGCTATATTTATGGATATTATGATAAATTACTTATTCCAATGATTGTGAAAATGCTACAAAATGGATTGAATTTTTTAGTAAAGGGAGGAGAAAAAAATGTGCCGATAGTTTTTGTTGATGATTTATGTGAATTATTCATTTATTCAATGTTGAATAATAAGGCAATAGGTAAAAAATATGTCAGTCTTGAAGAAAGTTTCATAGGGATACATGAAGTTGTAAGAATCGTTGCATTACGTTTGGGATATAAGTTTCCTCAAAAAATATTCTCTAAAACAGCTATAAGATTACGTATGAGGATAAATAAAATTATTAATTTTGTTTCCAAATTGGATAAGCCAGTTCTCTCATTAAGGGAAATTAATATCCTTTCAAATCATGCTATATATTTTAATAATGCTATGGAAGATATTAACTGGAGGCAGAGAACAAGTATAGAGAAGGGTGTAAATAAAGCAATTGACATATACCTTCAAGAGAAAAAATCATAATTAAAAATATATGACAATATAAAGATTGAATGGAGGAAATATAATTATGAAGATTAAGTTTTTGGAAAATGATGGGAGATGCAAATGGTTCAATAAAATTTTCTTAGAAGAATTAATTCCTATGATGCAGGAAGCAAAAAAGAATGGTGATAAGAAAATATGTATTATAAAAGATTGGATTAGTAATGATGGAGGGCGTGTTGGTCTTGATTTGAAATGGCTAGATTCTTTAAATATAGAAGTAGTTGAAACATATAAAGACACACTAAATAGTGATTATGCTGTTGTTAATTCGGGCTATGATTCAATTGTTAATGAAGAACATATATTAAGAGAAAATGGAATTCAAATTATTGACAAACCATGCCCGTTTGTCAGAAAGTTAAGAACGTGTCTAGAGACAGCAGAATCAAATTACCAATATATATTACTTTGTGAAAAAAATCATATTGTAATTAAGAATTTTAAGAGTATTTTTCCAGAAGATATGATTTTAGTACAGATGGAAAATTATAAAGAAAGAATTATGGAACAGCAAAATGGAAAGCCATTATGTCTTTTGCCATATGTAACTTTTTTACCTAGTCAAGTACAAGAAATACTTTCTTTTGTTAATGAAAAATTTAGTGAACGCGATAATAAATTTTTAAATACAAGCTGTATGTGGGTAGCAAGTAAGTTCAGCCCTATTATAGAAATTAATTCTCTTCCTAATGAAGAATTAAAAGATATAAAAGATGCTATTATTATTACAACCCCAGGTTCAGTAAACAAATCTTTAATTTCTCTTAGTATTACCTGCCAAAATCGTGGTTTAAATGTGGTTGTAATCTCAAGTTTAGAAGATTATATTAATTATGAAAAAGAGCACGAAAATGATTCAATTCTATTAGTTAGAAGCCCTATTCCTAATGAAGCAGAGGCACCAATCATGAAATATATAAAATCTAAGTAAAATGTGAATCAAATGTATTGAGCAAAATTACATTACAAAATTGTTATAGACTTTATTTCTTGTTATTAATTCACATAATTTTAGCATATCATATTGTATAGTAAAATCTTTTGAGTTTCTATTATAAGAACCACCTTTCTATATAAGTTCTAATAAAGTTTCTACATTTTAATACATAGTATTACTATTGTTTATGTAGAAACTTTATTTATTATTCTGATGAAATTTTGTATAGTATAAATCCAGGTAACATAACCAAACTTTTTAGAAGGAATTATTTCAAATAATACTATATTGTTTATAATTTAAAAAACTACAATATTTATAATATATATAATAAAAAATAACTTGCTATTGACGTAGTTAAGGTAAAATAAAAGAATTTATTAAGGCTGTAATTTAATTTAGTCGCAAACTTTTTAACGATTTGATTTATTAATGCATTATACACTTATTATCATAAAATTGCATTTTGTGTTTAGTTATGGTTAAAAATGAAATTTTTTCTATAATATTATTGTAAATATTGCTAAATATGTTGTAATATAAGTATATAAATTACTTAAAAACTAATTTATAAATAATATTAAAAAGATTCTGTAGGTTGTTATGAAAAAATAGATTAACATTTCGTAAAAATGCTCGCTTTTTGAAAGTTGTATAAATTTAGGAAATTTATTATATTACAACAAGCCTAAAATAAATAAGATTTTTTCAGGTTATTCAAAAATATTAAGTATAATTTAAGCAGTAACGAACCACAAAATACAGGAAAGGATATTAATAATAAAACTGATAACATTAGAGAGCATAATCGTTGTTTCATAATTTAGTATGGTGGAATTCTAATGTAAATTGTATCTCAGAATAAATAGTTAGCTACAACGTTAACCATTATAAAGTATAACTGTTTTACCAGTGTGCTGGTAATTAGGAGGTATATTTTACTGATCCTTAAATATATTGATTTTTAATTGTGAAAAAATGGTCAAACTTTTTAGTTTAATTTGAACTAGATTAAGCATCAATATTTAATATGATATTCAGCAACCACATGATTACATCTCTTACATTGATATTTTTGATTAGCTTGCGGATCTAAATCGAATTTATATAATTAGTCAGAGTTATAGCGAGGGTATTTTAAATTTGTTTTATTTATTGTTCTACTGATGCTCCAAGGAAGGGGCGTGGTAAATTATTGTATTTTATCCTTAGGTTGAGAAGAGCGATGTTCATATAACTTGACAGAACGGTTGAACAATGTGGGAGAAGGGTATAATTATGAGATTTTTTACTTCATTTATGTCTACATTTACTTTTATTTTTGTTACATATAACTTAGGAATACTAGAATGTAAAGGAAAGACATTTGTTAAAAATTTAATTATTGTATATCTATTAGTTTGTATTGTTTGTTTTCATTTTGAGATACTTATACTACCTTTATTTTTTATAGTTATGATGGTTTTACTTTTTTTTGAAAATAAATGTATAACTAAAAACTTTATTTCATTAGCTTTTTCAATTATTATTTTTTTATTATCAGACACAATTCAAGGTTCAATTTTTATGAAAGTATTCTATAACTATGCTGAAGACATTTTAGATAAGGATATAATTCTTCTATTAATGCATATTTCTTTATTTTGTATTGCTTTTATAGGTAGTTTTTTAATTTCTTGTGCAATAAAAAAGTTTAAAGTTGATTTAAAAAGAGTAAATACAAACGATAGATTTTTTAGACTAATATTATTAAATACTGGAGTAACGGCATTGATATTTTATATTACTACAATGATGATTAAATATGCTAAATTAGATAACTTGGCAATTTCTGTAGATGAAATACTATTTTCATTATATTTTTTCTTAGTCATTACGATTACATATATTCTTACTATATATCTTAAGGAAGAGGTGCAGTTAAAAAATAAAAGAATAGAATTTAATAATTTGCAGGAATATACTTCAAATTTAGAAAGTATGTACAATGATATGAGAAAATTTAGGCACGATTATATAAATATACTTTCATCTATGACAGGATATATTGAACACAAGGATTTGAATGGATTAGAGATTTTCTTTAACAAAAAAATATTAAAATTAGGTGAAAATATTTTGGAAAAAAATTGTAAAATTGATAAACTTCAAAATGTTAAGATTACAGAATTAAAGGGATTACTTTCATCAAAAGTAATTCGAGCACAAGAATTATGCATAGATGTGTTTATTGATATTATGGAACCTATTGAACATATAAATATAGATGCAATAGATATATGTAAATGTATTGGCATTCTTTTGGATAATTCAATTGAAGCAGCTTTAGAATGTAAAACTCCTAGTTTAAAGATAGGAATTATTAATAAAAAAAATTCTATTATGATTATAATTATTAATTCATGTTTAGAAAAAAATCCACCGATTTATCAGATGTTTGAAAAAGGATTTTCAACCAAGGGAGCCAACAGAGGACTTGGTCTTAGCAATCTAAAAGAAGTAATAGATAATTATCACAATGTATTTCTAGATACAAAAATCATAAATGAAGAATTTATACAAAATTTGCAGATATTAAAATAATCTACCTATAATCTTAAGTTCTTTATTTAAGCCAATTTATGATATATATTGCAATTGGCAATGCACAGTTTACAATTAACAAATTTTGAAGAAATCCTTATAGGAAAAGTGAGAGTTCAAAAGTAATGCTGCAAAAAAGTGAATGTCCAAATTTGAAGTGAGAATCTCAATATTGCATTTGGTTTCTCAAACTTTCTCTTTGAGCTTTAACCATAATTGTTAATTGTACATTGTAAATTTTTAATTGAAAAAAATATATATAACCCAAATCTTAAGAAATTAAAAAATAATAAAGAAAATACTTAATTTATATATATAGGAGGTTATAGAATGTTAAGTGTAATTATTTGTGAAGATGATGAAGAACAAAGAAAAAGAATTACAGAAATTATTGAAGAATGTATTATGATTGAAAATTTTGATATGGAAATTGCTTTATCAGTAGAAAAGCCTACGGAAGTCATAGAGTATATAAAAAACAAAGAAGTATGTGGCTTATATTTTTTAGATATAGATTTAAAATGTGAAATGAATGGAATAATGCTTGCTGATACTATAAGAGAATATGATCCAAGAGGTTTTATTGTTTTTGTAACTACTCATGCAGAAATGTGCTATTTAACTTTTTTATATAAAGTTGAAGCACTGGATTATATTATAAAAGATTGCAGTAAAATTATAAAAAAAAGAATTCATGAGTGTGTTATAAATGCACAAAAAAAGTATTCCTTAAAATCAACAGAATTTCAAAAAAAATTTATAATTAAATTAGAAGATAAAGTTATAAGTGTTGAATATAATAAGATTTTGTTTTTTGAAACTTCAAATATTATACATAAAGTAATTCTTCATGCAATAGATAGACAAGTTGAATTTTATTCAAAAATGAAGGACATTGAAGACAAACTAGATAGCCGGTTTTATCGATGCCATAGATCATTTTTAGTTAATAAAGATAATATAAAAGAAATAGATAAAATTAATAGAGTGATTTATATGATTAATGGACAAAAATGTTTTATTGCAACTAGGCTTTTAAAAGGGCTGTTCAAATAAAAAACTTATCAAATAATAAACAGAAAGTAATTTTGATGTTTTCAAAATTACTTGCCGAATTTAAGTTCATACAACTTCAAAGAAATTTTGTATAATTTTAAAGATGTTGTAAATGTGTACGGTAATAGCGCAATTCAGATTCTTTTTGAGTTTTACACATTTTACTAAGATATGAAGTTATCTTATTTTTATCCTCTGGGAGATTGCCTTCAACAAAAATTGCATTTGATGCACCTAGTGTTGCAAAATATACTGGAATATCTAAATTTTCAATAAGTACTTTTAATTCTTCTAATTTCTCTAATTCTGTCTCTTCAGACCAATTACCAGCTTTAATTTCATTATATAATTCAGATTCAGGATATATAGTAAGCATTGATGAACCAATAATTTGTGGTTTAGTTTGATTAAATATTTTAGCACTTTCTAATGCTCCGATTTTTCCTCGTCCACTGCCGGAGATACCTGTAAGATAAAAATAGTTATATCCAAAGTTTACATTATCTAAACGATGACTCTGAGTTATGATTTCATCTGGGGCATAACCTTTATTCATAAATTCAAGGATATCTCCATCACCCGTTTCTACACCAATAGTAATTCTATCATAGCCGAGTTCGTGTAAAGCCTTTAATTCATCATCAGTCTTAAGTGCGATATCAGTAACACGAGAGAAGCACCCTATTGTTTTACAAGTTGGTATATACTTTTTAATAAGATCAGCAATTTCTTTTAAACGCTCAAATTTTAAAATGAAAGGATTAGCTCCAGTTAAGTAAATTCGATCAACTTTATTGCCTCGCCAAAGATTAAGCTCTTCTTGTACTTCTGCCAGATCTGATTCAATATCCTCCAAAGGTGACATTCTAAACTTGAAAGGAAGATCGTCATAGAGAGTACAAAACTTGCACTTATGATGAGTACAGCCAGCAGTGACTTCAATTAGTAAAGAAGAAGCTTCATATGGAGGCCTCCAAATGGTACCAGTGTAATGCATAATAAATTCCACTCCTTTATATTTATTTTTTTAATTAAACGAGCTTTAATGTTATATCTTCTCGTTTTCAATTATATGTTACAGCATACTTTTTTTACATTCAAGTACGGTATTTTTATGGATATAGTACTATTTTTGATACTATATATAACCATAAAAATATTATATTGTTTTTTTTGGAAGTATAAGTTATACTGTTTTTGAAATGGAGGAATAAGCTATGGCTGATAATAAATTTAACGATAAAAGTATGATGTCACGCTGTGTACCAATGTGTACGCTACAAGCTGTATTGAATGGTAAATGGAAGATATTAATTTTATGGTATATATCTTTTTATAAAGTTCAACGCTTTGGAGAGCTAATGCGTCGTTTGGATGGTATAACACAATCTACACTTACAAAGCAGCTACGTGAACTAGAAGAAGACGGCTTTTTACATAGAGAAATTTTCAAAGAAATCCCACCAAAAGTTGAGTATACTTTAAGTGATTCAGGAAAAAGTTTTGTTCCTATTTTGAATGCGATGATGGCTTGGAGTGAAACACATCTTTGTTCAAACAATATAAATTCATATGTAAAAAAGGAAATAGATGAAGAAGAATAGCTTGGGTTAATCAGTAAAAAGGAATATTTTTAATTGATTTTACGAATAATATTATTAAAAACATTTAAAAATAATATAATTTAGGTTCCTTAATATTACATTTTAATTGGTTTTAAATTCAAAGATAAGGTTTTACTTGAAAAATAGTATAAATGTATATATAATAATAAAGGATGCAGTATACACATTTATTATTTGTGTGTTATTGATTTAAAGAAGTATATGAAAAAGCAGTGATGATAAAAGCTACGATTTAAGAATTTCTTCAGAGAGCCGATGGATGGTGAGAATCGGTGAAAGGCTGAATCCTTCCACTTTTGGAGCTGTCAGCGGTAAGGTACATGGTTATTTAATTCATGTGTTCAAGCTGAAAGGTTAGTAACCTTTATATTACTATTTCGAGTGGTTGATTTCATTATGAATCAGCAATTTGGGTGGCAACGCGGATTATTCCGTCCCAATTTATATATTGGGACGGTTTTTTTATATTATAATTAATTAATAATAATTTAATCAGGAGGGAAAATATGTTAGATATTAAATTTTTAAGAGAGAATCCAGAAATAGTTAAACAAAACATAAAGAATAAGTTTCAAGATAATAAATTAGGTTTAGTAGATGAAGTAATTAATTTAGATGCTGAACTTAGGAAAGTAAAGCAGGAAGTAGAGGCTTTAAGGGCTGATAGAAATAAGCTATCTAAACAAATTGGTGGTTTAATGGCTCAAGGTAAAAAAGAAGAAGTTGAAGAAGTAAAGAAAAAAGTAAGTGCGGATTCAGATAGAATGGCTGAATTAGACATAAAGGAAAAAGAATTAGAAGAAAAAGTTAAAAATATCATGATGGTTATTCCTAATATAATAGATCCAAGTGTTCCTATTGGTAAGGATGATAGTCAAAATGTAGAATTAGAACGTTTTGGAGACCCAGTTGTACCAGATTTTGAAATCCCATATCATACAGAAATTATGGAAAAATTCAATGGTATTGATTTAGATAGTGCAAGAAAGGTTGCAGGTAATGGTTTCTATTACTTAATGGGAGATATTGCAAGACTTCATTCTGCTGTTATCTCTTACGCAAGAGACTTTATGATAGATCGTGGCTTTACATATTGTATTCCACCTTTCATGATTCGTAGCCAAGTTGTAACTGGTGTTATGAGTTTTGCGGAAATGGATGCTATGATGTACAAAATTGAAGGTGAGGATCTATATTTAATAGGAACTAGTGAACACTCTATGATAGGTAAGTTCATAGATACAATATTACCAGAAACATCACTTCCTCATACATTAACTAGCTATTCACCATGCTTTAGAAAAGAAAAAGGAGCTCATGGTATAGAAGAAAGAGGAGTATACAGAATTCACCAATTTGAAAAGCAGGAAATGATTGTTGTATGTAAACCAGAAGATAGTATGACATGGTATGATAAAATGTGGAAAGATACAGTAGCTTTATTCCGTTCTTTAGATATACCAGTAAGAACTTTAGAGTGCTGTTCAGGTGATTTAGCAGACTTAAAAGTAAAATCAGTAGACGTAGAAGCTTGGTCTCCTAGACAAAAGAAATACTTTGAAGTTGGAAGCTGCTCTAACTTAGGTGATGCACAAGCTCGTCGTTTAAAGATTCGTGTAGATGGTCCAGATGGAAAATACTTTGCACATACTTTAAACAATACAGTAGTAGCTCCACCAAGAATGCTTATTGCCTTCCTTGAAAATAACTTAAATGAAGATGGAACTATTAATATTCCAACCGCATTGCAGCCATATATGGGTGGAAAGAAAGTTATTAAATAACAGAGTTTTAAATTACATTGTTTAAGTAAATAATTATTATCAATTTCAAATAATATTTAGAAAAATTCATATTAAAAAATAGAAGTATGATATAACTTTCATTAATATCATACTTCTATTTTTTGAAGGTAGATAGAATATTTTATTTATTAACGCCATTCATGATGTGAGTCTTCATTTGGTCCAAGCCACCTAAATCTTTTAACTACCTGATTATTCTTAATTTGGTATGCTGAGAAACATCCTTGATGAGGTATCATATAGACATTACCTGTTTCTTTTCCAACTAAATATGTGCCAGAATCTGCATCTGATTCTCCATTATAATAAGGCATAAGAAGAATAGCATAACACTTTTCATTAGGTATGTTCCAGCTACTGCCAACAATATCAGTGATAGTGGTTTGTTTGTATATATCGAGCTGAGCATATGCATGATTCTTTGCCAATTCATTATTTACTTTTTTTATGTAAGCGCCATCTTCCTTTAATATAATATTTTTAGCATCTTCCAAAGAATATACGGGATGATTAGAGTCGCTTTCACTTGTAGAAGAATCATTGTTTGATGAAGCTGCATTTGTGTTTTTTGGAGTATTTTCTATAACTCCCTTTTCGTTTAAATAACAATTGTCAACAGTTGTATTAGTTGCCATGACTCCATCTTTATTAAGATAATACCAAGTTTCATTATCCTTAATCCAGCCTGTTCTCATTTTGCCATCACTACCTAAATAGTACCAAGAGTTTTTATCCTGTAGCCAATTTTTTTGCTTTTCATTGTCTTTGTAGAAATACCAATCTCCGCTTTCTTCTTTCCAACCGTTTGCCTTAGGTTCTTCTTGAGGTTGTTCTTGTGACAGCGCAACCTTTTGTGGAGTGTTAGTATTAGTTCCGCCATTGATTGCGAGTATGGCTCCAGCAGCGCCAGCGCCAGTTACTGTTAATACTCCAGCTATTCCTAGGATTATCATTCCTTTGCTCATATTAATAATCACATCCAACTTAAATTTTTAAATTATCTTTTTATACAAATTTATTTCAAAATATATTAAAAAGTTCCTAGTATAATATTACAATATTAATTACATTTTACTATTTTATTCCTATAATCTCAACTTTTCAATTTTTTCTTGTTTTAAGTATGGAAATTAAAGAAAATATATTATAATTGCTTAATTTAGCAAATTGAATAGATGTATTAAATCAATAAACTAAATTTTAGAAGAAATTCTCTTTACATTAACATTTTCAAAATGTATAATTGATTTGTATTTTGTAAATAATAGAGTCTAATATATAGTTAAGTGTGTTGAAAAAGAAGAGTAAATAGTATTTTAATTTTAAGAGATCCGGGAAGGGTGGAAGCCTGGAATTTAAAACTATTGAAGGAAGCTTTGGAGTAATAAATAGAAAGCGTAAGGAATATTTTGAATATTTCTAGGGTGTAGTATATTTATGGGGTTATTCCCTTAAAGATAATTAAGTGGATTAAATTAATTAATTTAATCAATTTAGGTGGTAACGCGGAAGTTAAGCCTTTCGTCCTAGAAGTTTTTAGGATGAAGGGCTTTTTTGTATAATAAAAGCACATTAGAAAGGGTCTATAGCTTAGTATATTTATTACAATCTATATAAATCGCCATAACAAGGGGCCTATAATACCTTGTAAGGAAGAATGATAAGGAGAGATAAAATAATGAGTTTTGAAAAATTAGCAGATATGATATTTGGAAATGTTAAAAATACACCTGAATATTATATTCAAAAATATCCAAAGAGAAATCTGAAAGTTGGTGCAAGAGTCACAAGATACGCACCAAGTCCAACTGGATTTCAACATATAGGTGGAGTATTTTCAGCATTAATAAATGAAAGATTATCAAGTCAAACTGAAGGAGTTTTTTATTTAAGAATAGAGGATACTGACCAAAAAAGAGAAGTTGAAGGTGCAATAGAAGATACTATAGTAACTATGCATAATTTTGGTTTGGATTTTAGTGAAGGTATGACAGGTCAGGACACTTTTAAAGGTAATTATGGTCCATATAAACAAAGTGAAAGAGCTGATATATATAATACTTTTGCAAAAGATTTACTTATAAAAGGTTTAGCTTATCCAGATTTTTGTACTCCAGAAGAATTAGCAGAACTTAGAGAAAGACAAATGGCTAATAAAATAACTCCAGGATACTATGGAGAATATGCTAAGTTTAGAAACATAACAGAAGAAGAAGCAATAAAGAGAATTGAAAATGGAGAAAAATATATTATAAGATTAAAGTCTCCTGGAAATCCTGAAAAAAGAGTTGAATTCCATGATCTAATAAAGGGTGATATATCATTCCCAGAAAATAATCAAGATGTAGTGCTTATAAAAGGTGATGGACTTCCAACATATCACTTTGCTCATGCAATAGATGATTATTTAATGAGAACTACAGATGTAATAAGAGGAGAAGAATGGTTATCATCACTTCCAATACATGTTCAATTATTTGAAGTTTTAGGTTTTGAAGCTCCAAGATATGCTCATATTCCAGTAATAATGAAGCAGGATGGCGGATCAAAGAGAAAGCTTTCAAAGAGAAAAGATGCAGAAGCTGCTGTTTCTTATTATAAGGAAGTTGGATTCCCAGTAGTATCAGTAGTAGAATACTTACTTAACATAGTTAATTCCACTTTTGAAGAATGGAGAGCTGAAAATCCTAAAGCTGATTATCATGAATTTGAAATCCACTTAGAAAAGATGGGTAAGAGCGGAGCATTATTTGATTTAGTTAAATTAAATGATGTATCTAAAGAATGTATAGCAGTGATGAAAGCAGACTATGTTTATGATAACTATATAGCTTGGGCTAAAGAATTTGATGCAGAAATGTACAAATTAGTTTCAGAAAAGGAAGCGATGGCAAAAGAAATCTTTAATATAGATAAAGAAGGTCCAAAGCCAAGAAAAGATTTTGCTAAATGGGATGAAGTAAAGGATAAGATTTTCTACTTCTTTGATGAACTATTCTATAAGGAATCAGTAGAACAAATAGAACTTCCAAAGGGTGTAACCTTAGAAGCAGCAAAAGAAGTTGTAGCTACTTATAAAAATGAATTTAAATTTGATGTAGAAAGCCAAGAAGCTTGGTTTGATGACTTAAAGGAAATAGGAATTAGACTTGGATACTGTGCAAATAGAAAAGAATTCAAAGCAAATCCAGATCAATATAAAGGTATGATTTCAGATGTTGCGGGAGCTGTAAGAGCCGCTTTAACTCACAGAACTAATTCTCCTGATATTTATACTATAATGCAAATTATAGGTGAAGAAAAAACAAGAAGCAGATTTGATAAGTTTTTAAGTCTATAAGTTAATAATCAGAATAAAGTAAGGTGTTTTTATATGCCTTACTTTATTTTTATGTTTCTTTATTTCACATGATTAATATTAGGCTTAAAATTCTTATGATATATATGTAGCAATAATAAAATTACATTTGGAATGTCTATGGGCTAAGTAGATATCTAGATGTAAAATATATATTTTTTGTAAATAAAAATAGGATTTATAACGCAAAAAAGAGCATTCAAAATTGAAAACCCTCAATAAAACACATTGACAATAAAATATGCCAATGTTATAATATAAAATTATGACTATACAATATAAATATAACATATTTTAATCTTTGTGTCAATAGTTTTTTGAAAGGAAGTTTTTAAATTGGATGAAATTATTAATTTGTTTCAAGAAGGCTCACTAGATAAGCAGGTATTTAATGATATACTCAAGTGCAATGAATTAACGCATGAATATGGATTAAGGCTTAATGAGGACGATATAAAAGAAATAATTAATACAAGAAATTTAGCACTTGAAAAAAGCGGGAGAATAGAGTTTAATGGTCAAATTATAAATAAAATTGTAATGGCATTTTGTGATTCTCCATATATTTCACAATATAACTACAGCGATACTATAAATGAACTGGTAGAGATTTTTTATAACTATAAAAATGAAACCTTAGATTATATAGGGGATGATGAATTAATAGAAATCATGAAGGAGTATTTTGATAACTACTGCCAGGGATCGTTAGAACTTTTAGAAGGTAAGGTGCTATATAAAATTGCTGATAATATTAGAAATGGGGTTAAAGACTATAAAAATATCGATAGTGAAAAGGATTGATAAATTATGGGGAATATTAGAAGTATTCAAAAATATGACTTTTCTATAAAAATTAATTTTAGTGCGGAATATTTCTTTAAGGATATTTTAATAACTTGCCATGAAAGAAAACTTTTAGATGATGAGATTTTGACGAAAATATCTTATGAGAGATTGGAAACTTTAAAAATGCAGCTAAAATACTATACAAAAGATGAGAGCAGTTCAGTTATGGTTGAAACAGCAGAAAAACTGATGCAAGGCATTGATTATACAATAGGAATATATTTAAAAACTTTCGATAATATAGAATTAATAATAGATGAATTAAAAAAAACGAGTTTATTTGATATATTAAAAAAGGGGCACGATTTAATAAAAGAAAAAGTGGCGTATAGTGAAAAACTACTGGAGACGATTCAGAAAAATAAACTTGATGTTGATAATTATTCATATAACGATACTATTGATTATGGAATCTCGATATTTTTTAAAGAATATAATGATTTCTTTGAACCTCATGAAGTTTCAGGTTCGGTAGATTATCAGCTTTGCATGGATAATATGAATTATAAAGGCATTGAATATACAAGTAATTATCTAGAAACCCTAAATTTAGAAAATGAGTTTTGTTATAACTTTGATATTGTTGAAATTAATAAATTATTAAAAGGGTATGATAAAAAGAGCGAATTACTTCTTATAAATATCTTTGAACTAATATTAATTAATTCACTTGGCTTAATTGCTTGTGGTAAAGTTCCCAATAATCTTAATATTAGCAGTACAGACAGAGAATATATAAAAAGAAGCTTAGAAAAATTATCTTTGAATGAATTACAGGAAGTCTTAATAAAATGTGGGGACAGCTGCTGTGAAATTTTAAATATAGAAAATGATGTATTAATAAATTATATTAGAAGGGCAGTAGTCAAAATAACTCCAGCAATATATGACAGCTTTAAGCTGAACAAATTGGAAACAGTATTTATTTCAACTGATAAAAATAAAAATGATGAAGTAATTAGATATATTGATGGTAAACAATTAAGTAACTATGCATTTAGAAAATTAAGTGAAAAAATTAGAGATAGTTCTTCAACTCAAGATAAGCTCTTGCTTATAAAAAATAATATTAAAAGCCTTGGAGATTTAACAGATATGCTAAATGCTGAATGCTTGTTTGAAGATGAATTCATTACGTACTTTAAAGGTTTATCTAAATTAGAAATCATTCTTTTAGCGAGACATATATCAGATTCAAGTATGAACAGTGAATATGACAAGGAATGGTATTTGGAGTTTAAAAAGTATATTTCAAGTTTAACTGAAGATGAGCAAATGAGGATAGATGAACTAAAAGAGAAAATAGAATTAATATAAAATTTAGTAAATGAGCTTGCTATGATATAGCAAGCTCTAAAAATATTTAAGATATCTTAAATTAAATTGTGTTTTAAAATTGAAATAAATTCTTCTGCCATATTAGAAAGATATCTATTCTTTTTATATACTACAATAATATTTCTAACAGATGATTTTTCCGGCAAAGCATAGTAGATAGGATGCTCCTTTAAATTTGCGTGACGAATTAAAGTATCTGAAACAATGGTAGAACCTAATCCTTTTTGTACAAGAGAGTAGGCAGTGTCTAGTTTATTGGTTTTTAAAACAATATTAGGTTCAAATCCTGCCTTATTGCACAAATCTAACATGAGATTATGAATAGTTTGATTTGGCTGCAATATAATAAAAGGATCATTGGAAAAAATTGAAAAATCAACTGGAATTCTTGGCGTGTATTTATTTTCAATAATTTCTTTTAGAGGAATTTGGTATTGCTCTAGGATTTTATTATTTGAATTATTTTTTGGTATAGCCAAAAAAAGATGTTCCATTCCGATGGTTTTGGTTGTTAAAAGATTATTTTGAACTGGCGCATTACCAATAAAAAAGTCAATACTACCTTCAAATAGAGAATCCATTAATTTGGACATTTCATACTCAATCATATTTATTTTAATGCCAGGATATTTCTGATTATACAGAAAAATGGAGTCTGCAATCAAATATGATCCACGTATAGGAGTAACTCCAACAGATAATAATCCCTGTTTTAATTCTAAGATATCAGATATTTTATTCTCTAATTCTGATTCTAAATCTAATATTTTTTGTGCTATTTTAATATACTCTTCTCCTACGCTAGTCAATTTAATTGGAGAAGAGCTTCTATCAAATAAGTTTACTCCTAATTGTTCTTCTAAATTCATAATGTAAAGACTAAGTGCAGGTTGAGTGATGTATAATTTTTTGGAAGCTATTGAAAAACTTTTGGTTTCTGCAAGAGTTAATACGTATTTTAATTGTTGTGTTGTCATGATTCTGCATCCTTTCTATCTTAATAATGTGAAGAAATGTATAACTAAAAAACTCAAAGTTTATAAAAGTTGGAAATTTTAAGTATTAATGCACAAGTTTCAACTACTAGAAAACCTAAGTATAAAGGTTTTTGAAAATAAAATTATAGAAAGCTACAAGGCAGATTTATTTTAAATTGCCAATTCACAATCATGTATTATGGATTGTTGATTATAGTGCAGCAGAGCTTCTCTGTTAAAAATAATAACATTATAAGTAAATACTAATAATATATATAAACATATATAAATTAGCTTATTATGTATTGGTATGATATACTAAACGCAGAAACAAGTCAAGTTGGAGGAAATAGTGTGAAATTATTAGAGCAAATCAAAAAGAGTCCTAAAGAAAAGCTTATAGTACCATTATTAATTGTGTATTTCATTATTTTAGGTATAGCGGATTATTTGGTGTGCGCAGTTTGGCAGTTTTATGAGAATTTATAAAAAGTAATGGAAACGTGTGTATGTTATTAAAAAGTTGTTGAGATTATCAAATAGTATAAGTAAAAGTTAATAATATATATTAGCCTATGATGTATTGGCATGATATACTAAATGCGTGAATCAGACAAGTAAAGGAGTGAGAACTACGAAGTTATTGAGACAAATAAATAAAATTCCGGCTGGAACAATGATAGTACCACTGTTTATATCAGCTATTTTAAATACATTTTGTCCATGGATTTTAAGAATAGGGAGTTATAGTCAGGCATTGATTTCTGATGATGGTTTAAGAGTAATTATGCTTTTAACATTATTGTTTACAGGAACACAGATGAGGATGAGTGACATACCAGAGGCTTTAAAGCGTGGAGGAAGCCACGTATTATTTAAATATTTGGCAGGAGCAGGTATTTACATATGTATATTTCATTACTTTGGTTATGAAGGAATATTTGGAGTATGCAGCTTGGCGATTTTATGCGCATTAACAAATAACAATGGCAGTTTGTATATGGGATTGATGGAAAGCTATGGAGATCATGCTGATCTTGTGGCAAGGCCAATGTTTAATTTAAATTCAGGGCCTATGTTATCTCTAGTGACTATTGGAGTTTCTGGAGGAAGTATAAGTTATCAAGAATATATAACTATTTTATTGCCGTTATGCGTTGGAGTTATATTGGCTAACATTGATGATGAAATTAGAATAGCAGCAAAGCGAGGAAATGCTTTAATACTTCCAGTAATGGGATTTATTTTAGGAGCAAATATTGATTTGGCTAAGATTGTAGAAGGAGGATTTGGTGGGATTTTTCTTTTTATTATTTTAATGATCACAACTGGACCAATAGCACTTCTTGTGGACAGACTTCTATTGAAAAGACCAGGTTATGGAGGAATGGCAACTGTGTCTGTAGCAGGTAATACAATTGCAGTACCTGCTATGATTGGACAGATGGCTCCTAATTTTGCACCATATGTGAAATTAGCAACTATACAAGTATCTTGCGCCGCGGTTTTATCCGCAATTTTATGTCCTTTTATTGTACAATGGTTTGCTAAAAAATTTGGTTGCCCTAAATATGATGAGAA
>JAEZKY010000281.1 GCA_023435985.1 Bacillota bacterium
AAATTCAGCCTCTTGATGAGCGCTGAATAAAATCGTGTTTTCATCATGAGTAGCTTGGAAAAGTCCATGTTTGGCCTCAACACCACCTGTAAATGCAAATTGAATATAACCACGTGTGGCACTTCCATGTCTCTTAAACTGGATAGACGATATATGTTTAATTAATATCTCTTTGTCTCCTTTCCATCCATGGGCTAAAAATGACCAACCGCCTTTCCTTTTAATTCTAATTTTATGTTCTAACAATTCAAGTTGGCCATTAAAACCTTTAGCTACTTTTATTACACCAGTCATATCTTTTCTAAATAATAACTCTTCTATTTCATCAATATATTTTCTTAAAACACCAATGACTATATTTTTGCCTTCATACCTGAATGTTAATTGAGCTAAAGTTTTGGTAGTACTGATATTTTTCATTTTATTTTTGTCATAAACGCTTATTTCGTTAGTTCTATTTCCTCTTTTTCGTTTATAGACAATTAACGAATCTTTAGTTATTTCTATATCATGAGTCATGGAACTTATGGTTGCTTCATCAGATTGAAAATATCCTAATGTCTCATTTAAGTTTTTTCCACAATTTTGACAGAATTTAGAACTACAAGAGATATTTACTTCACATTTTGGACAAATTTGTATCATTTTCTGATATTCAATCAATTTTTCAGGATCCAATCCTTTTCTTCTGGCTTCAAGCCTTAAACTGATTTCTTTATTGGAAATACTACTATTTATGTTATAATCCACTTTTTTATTTAGATGTTTAGTTCCTAAATTAGATTTGGTATTAGAATCTTCTCTGATTGATGAGGCAGTATTTAAAATGATACTTTTGGAATCATGCGATTTATTTTCTGAATTAATATAACTATCAAAGTAATCTTTTGGATTTTGATGCTCTTCGAGGTTATTATATACTTTTAATTCTCCACCACACTGACATATGTCAAAGTCTTTAGGAGATTCTCCTTCTTCAAGTTCATAATATCCTCCACATTTTTTACAAACAAGATAAGACATTAAACCACCATTCTACATTTTATAATACAAAGTTTTAATAGTTGCGATTATTAACCATCAAAAATTTTAATCATTACTTTTCAAACGCACTCGGAGAATCCATTAAAAGGCACCAATCAAATGAGTTCTATTGATTGTAATAGCAAATAATAATACCGTCTTTTAACTATAAAAGATTAGATTGAATTAAGAATATTAAATCTCTTTTAAAGAAGATGAGATGAAAAAAATGGGATTTCGTGACTTATTTAAAACTGAGGATCAACTTGCAGAAAAAACATTAAACGAGTTTAAGGGTGTTGAAGGGTTAGATGAAGTTATTGATGGTGTTTTGAGTTTGAAGGATTCAAAGATTTATGAAGGGCTTTATAAGGCTAGTAAAAAGGATCCTAAAGAAATGACATCATATATTGATACTGTGGATGACCTTTTAGAATTAAGACAAGTTAAATTAGCTTCTGAAGTGCTTAAGAAGCCTCCTCTTTATATATCTTCTTTAACGGGTGTTATTGTTGCAAGCCATTTTCAAGCATTATTTGCATTTATTGGTGGTATACATTATGCTTATGCACAAAAAAAATTAGGTCATGAGTCTACAGTTAAAGAACATGCTATTCTAGAACGTTTAATGTCATTATTAGATGATTTTGATAAACCTGGAGACTTTGAAAAACCTGATAAAGAATTTTATGAAAATCTAAGGAAAATAAAATGGGATAAAACAGGAAAAAAACTTTACAGCGAATTAAGTAGTATTCTTACTGCTATTCAGGTTGATAAATGGGGAACAGGAATAGATGTATTTGGGTCTGGTGAGAATTTTGCTTTGACATTTTTAGCTGCTTGTAATGCTGTTCACCAGGATAGAGACAGAATACTTAAAGAAGATATGATTGTAGCTTATAAAACTTATTTGAAATTGTTGAATACAGATATTAGTATGTTAATGTGATTCTTAAAAAAGGTACCTATCAAATGAGTTCTACCTTGAGACCACAAGTTAAATTCTTTTTTTACGGCTTCTTCTTTATGAAATCAATCAAATGGGTTCTTTTAGTGGATTATTAATAGACATATATAAAAATATTTAAATCATATCCTAAAATAATAAATAAGAAGTATTAAGGGGAGGTAAACTATGGTATCGACTGTAACAACTGTTACTACTACTGTAAAAACGTCACAAATATTAGAAATAATTATAGGCGTAATTCTCATTTTGTTGGTAATTTGGCTAATTAGGAGATATAGAAAGAAAAATCAATGAAAATATAATTAAAGTATTATTTTAATGACTTCTTTTTTTACGAAATCAATCAAATGAGGTTCTTTTTAACGATATCAATTAACGAACCCATTAAAGAGACCACAAACGGGGCGAAGGTAAGATTAAATAGTATATCCACCCATTTCGTTAAATTCTTGAGATATTACGTGCGTTCGCTTCGCTCACAAATAAAATAAAAAATTTAACTATCAAAAACTCTGTTTTTGATGCATCGAAAATCAAAGATTTTCGAATGTTTCGTAATATCTTGAATTTAACTAAATACCCCACCCCTCCCAGGAAAAGACTCCGTCTAAGGACGGGATATTTACAAAATAAGAGATTTTGCGATTATTTGTATAATCATGAAAAAAAGAAATTATTGGCAAATATGTATTTAATCGATATTAAGCTGTATTTTCCTTTGATGATCTTGATCTTTTAATAAGAGATCCTATGATACCACCTATTGCACCAATAATAAAGTTAGTTATAACCCATATTACTAGCATATTCACAACCACTAAGTCGCCTATAGATATTACGGTTAATATTCCAAGAATTAATGTAATAATAGCACATATAAGCCCACCATGAACAGCACCATTTATATAATCTCCACCAACAGTGTAACCAATGTATATGGTTGCTAAAAGAAATGCAATTAAACCTCCAAGATCTCCCGCAACCATTGAAAGAGCCAAGTTAAGTATTACAGCTAATATTTTATACCAATAATTATAGTTTTCCAGTTAATATTCATTATTTTATTATGTTTAGCAGTAACATTAAAAGTTTTTTCATACTTTTTAGGAATCTTTTCTTTAATATCTGAATCAGAGTAGGAGTATTTCTTTTTAAAATAGGAGCGGGCGAATATAAGGAGCATTATTGTTGTTAAAAAGATAATTACCCTGATATAACCTGTAACAGCGCCTAATATACAAAGAATTCCTACTAAATACATCACAAAAACTGACACATAATCTGATTCTCTTTCTGGATGTTTTCTTTTATCTTTATGTAGGCCTAAACTAGTCATAATTATAAAAAAAATCCCGAATATTAAAAAACATATTGAATAAATATTCATAATACTCCTTTTCTAAATAAGATATAAAATATTTCTGATTTTTTAGTAATATAAGAATAAATATCTTTAAAATGAATGGTGCCAGTCCCAATATAGTAAACTGAATTGATTGTATGAAAAATGGCAGTGCTATAGCCCCT
>JAEZKY010000369.1 GCA_023435985.1 Bacillota bacterium
GCTCTATGTAGTAATGTCTCTATTATTTAATTTCTATTCAAAACATATAAAGTTTCATTCTATAATTAAAACCAGCTCATAGATTTCTCTATTAGCTGGTTTTAATTAATATTTTATAATTTTGAGATTATGAGCTTATATTTATATTTTACCCTAAACTTAATAAAATTAATTTTATTTATATCTGATTAAAATTTATATTACTCTAAGTTTTTATACTGTTGTTTATTTAAATTACTTCATAGATTCAATAATACTATCAGCTAAAGCCTCCATTGAATCTGCATCCTCTTCTTTCATTGCTGAACTTATTGTCATTTGATTATCTAAAATAGTCATATTCTTCATTTCGTCTAGAAGTTCGCTCATTAATTTCGCCGATTGAGGAGCCCATGAACCATTTTCTATAAGGGCAAATGTACGCTTTTGAAGATTCAAAGCCTTCATATCCATTATATAATTTAGTATTGGTGGATAAATTTTTAAATTATAAGTTACAGAAGCTAAAACCACATGGCTGTATTTAAAAGTTTCAGAAATTAAATACGAAACATGAGTTTTTGAAGCATCATACATAACCACATTTGTCATTCCTTTTTTAACCAGCCTTGTTGCTAAATCATTAGCTGCTGCTTCTGTGCCTCCATACATTGTTCCATAAACTATCATTACTCCCTTTTCTTCTGGTTCGTAACTGCTCCATTTATCATACTTATCCAAAAAATATCCAAAATCATTACGCCATACTGGTCCATGCAATGGGCAGATAGTCTTTATTTCTATAGTACCAGCCTTTTTTAATAGCGCTTGAACATGTGGGCCATATTTTCCTACTATATTTGTGTAATATCTTCTTGCATCATCGATCCAATCGCGATCAAAATTCACTTCATCATTAAACATTTTGCCGTCTAAGGCTCCAAAAGAACCAAATGCATCAGCAGAAAACAATACACCATTAGTAGTATCATATGTTACCATTGCCTCTGGCCAATGAACCATTGGAGCTGATACAAAGGCAACAGTGTGTTTTCCGAAGGACATTGTATCTCCCTCTTTAACTTTTATTACATTATCATCTATATTAAAGCCAAACTGATGCATAAACATAAAAGCTTTTTCAGTACATACAATTTTTACATTTGGATATCTAAGAACAATTTCTTCAATGCATGCTGCATGATCAGGTTCCATATGGTTAATTACCATATAATCTAAGTCTCTATTTTCTAAAACACCTTTAATATTCTCAAGAAATTGACGACAGATTGACCAGTCCACTGTATCAAATAGTACAGTTTTTTCATCTAAAAGCAAATACGAATTGTAAGAAACACCTCTTGGAATTGGATGTACATTTTCAAAAAGAGCAAGGCGCCTGTCATTACCGCCAACCCAATAAAGATCCTCAGTTATATTTCTAACACAATACATGAATTTATTCCTCCTTTACACTAAAACAAATTTTCAGTTTTACTTCTCATAAAAATTAGACTTCAATAAACATGTCTTTTTCTTCACCACAAGCAGGGCAAGTCCATTCTTCTGGAATATTTTCAAAAAGAGTTCCAGGCACTATTTCACCTTCTGGGTCTCCTATGCCAGGATCATATTCATAACCACAGCCATTACATACATAATGCTTCCATGTAGGAACTACTTTCTTTGGAACCGCTCTCTTCATCTTCTTCATTGGCGGAGCTTCTTTCTTTGGTTCCCCATTATTTAAAGCTTCAGTAAGCAAAGGTAAAACTTCCATTAAGTCCCCAACAATGCCGTAATCAGCATTTTTGAAAATTTTTGCATTTGGATTGATATTTATAGCAACAATTGTTGTTGCATCCTTTATGCCTTTCAAATGTTGTCCTGCACCTGAAATACCACAGGCAATATAAAGATTTCCATTAAACTTTTGACCAGACATACCAACATATCTATTTAACGGAACATATTTAAGTGTTTCAGCTACTGGACGAGATGATCCTATCGTTGCACCAACTTGTGCTGCTAAGTCTTCTATAAGCACCATATTTTCCTTCTCGCCAATACCTTGTCCTGCACTTACTACTCTATCTGCTTTACTGATAGGAGTATTCATAGGAATTCCAACAGTAAAATCATAACCATCTGCTTTAAGAGCTTCCACAAGCGCATTAACTTTTTCCTTCAAAGTTCCATCTTTAAAGATTACCTTTTTACGATAGCCTGTTATAGGTCCACTTTGTGAAGTTTTAGTTACCTGCTCATTCTTTGGCATTTTTCCTATGATATGAGCTGCTATAACAACACGTTGAATTTCATTAGTTCCTTCATATATTGTACAAATTTTCGCATCCCTGTAAGCACGTTCAACTTCCATACCTTTAAGGTATCCGCTTCCTCCAAATATTTGAAGGGCATCATTAACAATCTCAAGACATACATCTGAAGCATATTGTTTTGCCATAGCTGATTCCATGCTATAAGCTTCATGATTTTCTTTTAACTCTGCAGCACTATAAATTAGTAATCTAGCTGCTCTAAGCTTTGTTGCCATATCTGCTAATTTAAAAGATATAATTTGCTGCTGGCATATTGGTTTACCAAATTGAATTCTTTCCTTCGAATACTCTAAGGCATTTTCATAAGCACCTTGAGCAATTCCAAGTGCTTGAGATGCTATACCAATACGTCCCCCATCCAATGTGGACATGGCAATTTTAAAGCCATCGCCTTCTTTACCTAATAAATTTTCCTTAGGAACTTTTACGTCATTGAAAATGAGCTCTGCTGTTGCCGATGAACGAATTCCCATCTTATCGTAATGTTTGCCAAAGCTAAAACCTTCTGAACCTTTTTCAACAATAAAGGCACTTATACCTCGAGTACCAATATTCGGTGTTGTAACTGCAAATACAACATAAATATCTGCTTCACCACCATTTGTTATAAAAATTTTTTCACCATTTAAAATGTAATGATCTCCATCCAAAACTGCAGTGGTTTCTGTTCCTCCAGCATCACTGCCCGCATTTTCTTCTGTAAGACCAAAGGCCCCAAGCTTTTCTCCCTTTGCAAGAGGAACTAAATACTTTTGCTTCTGCTCCTCAGTTCCATATGCAGCAATTGGATATGTTCCTAAAGACGTATGAGCTGAAAGAACTACTCCTGTTCCACCATCAACTCTTGATAACTCCTCCACTGCAATTGCATAACTTAATACATCTAAACCTGCTCCGCCGTACTCTTTAGAATACGGAATTCCCATCACACCCATTTGTGCTAACTTTTGAACTATTTCTGAAGGGAATTTGTTTTCTTGATCCAACATAAATGCAATAGGTTTAATTTCCTCTTCAGCAAATTCTCTAATTTTTGTTCTCAAATTCTCATGTTGTTCAGTAGTCTTAAAAAACATAAATGCACCTCCCTTTAATAATACGGTTTTTTTATTACATATTATAAATATCCAAAGTAATCTCATTATATGAGCAAAATTCTTCAAAGCAATTCAGATTAGCAATTATTTATTTTGCTTTATATTCCATATATTGAATCATTCATCTAAAATGTATACCTAAACCGTATAGTTTAATTGTATACTTATTTGGTATACTTTTCAAGTCCAGACTGCTCCTTTTTCTGCCATAATAATCTATATGAGAGCATATATAATTATATTTTCAACTTTTAATCATTTTTCCTTTAAATATCTATTGAAATCGTTTCTTTATCTCCAAATATTAGAAATTTTTCAAGATATATTAGGCTATTCTTATTTATATAATTAAAATCATCGCATAGAGATAATAAATAATTAAAGCCATAGAGCTTTGCTATTTCCCCATGGTTTTAATGATACTTATTATATATATTGTTCTCATTGTTTTATTCTTTTCTCTCAGCATATTTATTAGTTCTAATTGAGAATGATATAATAAAAGATATGGACACTGTAAAAATTACAAATAAAAAAACTCCATTATAAGATCCATTAAACTTTGTTATCATATATCCCATAATTGATGGTGAGATAATTCCTGCTAATTGCTGTCCAAAATCAAAGATACCTGTTGCTGTTCCTATGGATTCCTGCTCCATATCTTTTAGTGGTATAACAAAGATTGCTGTAGAAGATATCCCTACAGCTACTGTCGTTATAGTTAAATAAAAAAGAGCTAAGAGAATTGTACCTGCAGTATACATAAGATAAGTAAAGCCTCCTATTATTGCAAATGCTATACATAAAAATACTCTCTCTCGTCCCGACATTAATTTATCTAGAAGCCAGCCGCTAAAATTCATGAACAAAAAGGTTATAAGCCACGGTATAGCTGAAAGTTTTCCCATAGTAACTACATCTAGCTGCCTAACATTTATCCAGTACGAAGGCATCCAAGAAGTCATTCCCCACATAAAAACACCAATACTAAACTGCATAACAGCAAGTTTCCAAACAAGCGGAAGCTTCATAACTTCTTTTAATGGTGCTTTTTTTGCAATTTCTTTTGTAGTTTTTTCACCTTCATGATTATTGTTTCTGAATACTATAAAAAATGCTGCTGAAATTATTAAGCCACATATACCAAACAAATAAAATGAACTCCTCCATCCTCTGCTAGCTGTTAACTCAGAGACAACAAATGTTCCAAATGCACATCCAATAGCCCATGCTGATATTAAAAAAGATTTAGCTCTAGCACGTTTTTCTTTTGGAAAAAGTTCTGCAATAGTCACTGAACTTGCGGAAGGAAATCCACCTTCACAAGCTCCAAATATAAAGCGAATTGCAACAAGTGAAGTAAATGACCAAGCTGCTCCAGTAAAACACGTAAACACTGACCACAATACCATAATAGTAGTAACTATTTTCTTTGATCCAAACTTATCTGCAAGGTATCCTCCAATAAGACTCATAAAAGAGTAGCTAATAAATGAACTACTCATCATAAATCCTATTTGACTGGTATTTAATCCAAACTCTTCAGAAATAGATGTTGCCGCCACATTAATCGCTGTTTTATCAAGATTTCCGAAAGTCCACCCTAAGAATAGAATTCCTAAAATTAATAAGTTTCTGTTTTCTTTTAAAGCTTTCATCCTATAGTCTCCCTATGTATTTCTAATTTCAATAGCGTAATTAGATTTTTTATGACATAGAAATACTTTTTCACAATAAACTGCTTATTATTCACTTTTCATCTTAAAGCATAATTGACATTGATAATATTTTTACTCTATTGCTATCTGATAATTTTATATTAAGCAAATAAAAACTAGCTTAATATTAATCCAAGCTAGCTTATATCTAAAAAGTTTATACTTTATTAATAACTATTCTGAGTATGATTAATTGTCTATATACTTTCTTCTATACATATCCTTTACTTATGAATACAGCTAATTCAGTTCTGCTATTTAATTCTAGTTTTTCAAGTATTCTTGTGACATAATTCTTTACAGTTCCTTCTGTTAAAAAAAGAAGATTACAAATCTCTTTATTGCTTTTACCAGTTGCAATTAATTTTGCAACTTCTTTCTCTCTTGCTGTAAGTACCTCTAATTTATCATTATTCTCCTCAACTTTGTCTTGCTTTTCATTGTTAATTGAATTAAAAGCCTTAACTATTTTTACTGTTACCCCAGGATCAAAGAGCATATCTCCATTATAAACTGCCTTTATAGCTTTAATTATATCTTCAGAGCCTGCATCTTTTAAAAGGTAGCCGTCAGCTCCATTTTCAATAGCCTTAAATATATATTCATCCTCATTAAAAGTTGTAAGAATTATAATTTTTATATTTTTATACTTTTCTTTAACAATTTTAACTGCTTCCACTCCATCCATTATTGGCATTCTCACATCCATAAGAATAACCTCTGCATTTAACTTCTCTAACAGTTTAATTAATTGTTCTCCATTTTCCGCTTCTCCAATTAAGTTTATTTCCTCATATAAACTTAAAATCATCTTTAAACCTTGCCGTACTATTTCCTGATCATCTACTAATATAACATTAATCATATATTATATTTCCTCCATAAAAATTGGGATGCTTATATTTATACCAAAGCCTGTGATTTCATCACTAAAATATTCTACTAATCCATTCAATGAAGCTATTCTATTTTCAATTCCTATTAAGCCATTTGATTTTCTGATTTCCTTGCATCTCATTCCATTATTACTTAAAACAAGCTTTATATTTTTAGTTTCTTTTATAATGTTGATATTGATTTCCGTTGCTTTTCCATGTTTTATACTATTAGTTATGAATTCTTTAACAGTTAAATACATGGAGTTCTTAGTAGCCGAACTTAACTTATCTATATTCTCAATAGTTTTAAAATTTATTTTTATATTATTAAGCATATGAAAATTATTAATTATTTCTTTAATTGAATCATTGAAATGCGTAATTTCTCGTTCTTTCTTAAGTAGGCTCACTGCCTTTCTTAAGTTTGAAATACTTGATTTTGCGATTTCTTCAGATTTAATTAATACCTCTTTCACCTTATCAGGCTGTGCATCACAAATCTTTCTTGCAAACTCTAGGTGCATAGTTAAAGCCATTAGTGAATGACCTACTGAATCATGAAGTTCCTGAGCCATCATGTTTCTCTCTTTTGAAGCTGTTAATTCTTCTACTTCTAATATATATTGGTGAAGTCTTATGTTTGTATGTTTCAATTCCTCATTTAATTTATTTACTTCTTCTTTTTCTCTTCTGACAGCTTTTATAGAATATGCTATGCTGGCTACTGCAAAATAATTTAGAAGACTAATACCTAACTTTGATAACTTATCCACAGTATTAGGTACCCCTAATTGAAGAATTAATATTGTCAGAAATAACAACATATGCACTAGAATTAAAATTTTTATTTTTTTTGCTTTTATTCCCAAAAGCTCTACTAATGAAAAAAATACATAGATACTAATACCTATTCCATTTATGAAATATGCTATTAACATAACTCCACAAATAGTCAAAAATAATGATAAATAGTATGTAAAATTCAAATTATTAACTAACTTCGTCGTTCTTATATAATCATTTATCGTTAGTATAATACCTAAGCTTAGCAATAATACCATAGGAAAAATTCTATTGCTATAGGAAGAATAAATATTAATAAATATAGATATAAATAAACAATATTTCAAAACTATTAAGTATTTTTTTGACAAAGACATTTTTACGACCTCATTTTAAACATATTAAAGAGAATAGAAAATTCAATTATGCTCAATTTTAATCTCGACAAGATCACTGATAAATAATATTTAAAGAAAATTAAATTTAAATATCCTCTTATTTTCAAATTATATCATTGTATATATATTGAGCAATATATGACTTAAGTAATATATTTTTTATAACTTAAGTAACTACAAATATAACTTATTATGTATTAAGATTTATCCATAGAAAAAAATTAAGTAGGTGAAAGATATGAATTATTTACAAACACAAAATTTATCCCAGTTATTTGTAGTTATTTTATTGCTGGCATATACTATATACAAGCAAATTATATTAAGACCTGTTAAGCCAAAGAAATATGTAATATTACCTATAATATTTTTATATCTTACTTTTAACGCAATGGCTAATCTAAGTCCTAATATTATATATAAAGAAGCTGCACCTTTATTTCTTCTTGCTTCAATAGGATTGATATCTGGAATAGCATCAGGCATGGTAACAAAAATATTTACTGGAGAAGATGGAATTCTATATCAGCAAGGGGGAATAGCTGCCGCAATAGTATTATTCTTCACAATCCCTATCCGCTATATACTAAGGCACTCACTAATATCTACTTCTGAATTTGTGGTACTTAATAATGCCGGTGTTTCTTACCTTATAATGTTCTCTTCTCAGCTTATAAGCAGAAGCTTAACTATATTTATAAGGTGTCCTATGATTTGGTCTCTTTTTCTAGATCAGCGAAAAAACAGAAGAAAAAAAATTTCATAATAAAATTCTTTATATAAAACAAACAGGATATCTACTTTAATTTATAGATACCCTGTTTTCACTTTTTCATTAATATTAAAAAATAAACTCAACAAGCTAAGTTATATATGTATTTCCCAATTCTTGTTAATTAAATTTATTTTAACCTATTTAAATTATGGTTACTTTGAATATTTCCTATTTCATTTATGCTGTCTTTTGAATAGATTCAAAATATTCTTCTGCCTCTTTCTTATTATATTTTCTTTCCCATTTAGATATAATAACAACAGCTAATGAGTTTCCAATTACATTAACGGCAGTTCTTGCCATATCAAGAATACGATCTATTCCTGCAATGAAAGCTACACCTTCTACTGGTATTCCTACCGAACCAACAGTAGCTAATAACACTACAAAGGATGCACCAGGAACTCCTGCCATACCTTTTGAAGTAAGCATTAATACAAGTACTAGGTTTATTTGAGTAGCTATCGGTAAATGTATTCCATATATTTGTGCTATAAAAAGTGCTGCAATAGCCTGATATAATGTAGATCCATCCAAGTTAAACGAGTATCCTGTCGGCACAACAAATGATGCAATCGCCTTTGGACATCCAAACTTCTCCATCTTCTCCATAAGTTTTGGTAAAACTGCTTCAGAACTTGCTGTAGTATAGGCAAGAATAAGTTCATCCTTTAAAATTCTTATAAGTTTTACAATGCTTGTCCCAGATATTTTTGCAACAGAACCAAGAACAATAAATACAAAAAGAATCATTGCTACATAAACAGTAATGATTAATTTTCCTAATGGAATCAAAGATGCTACTCCAAACTTAGAAACAGTTACCCCTATTAATCCAAATACTCCAAGTGGAGCAAGTTTCATTATCTGATTTGTTACCCAAAACATCGCATCAGCTACACCTTGAAAAAAAGAAAGAACTGGTTTTCCTTTTTCTCCAATTGAAGCAACACCCAAACCAAACATAACTGAGAAGAATATAACTGGAAGTAAATCTCCCTTCGCAAGTGAATCAAAAATGTTAGTTGGAACAATATTTACAAAAGTGCTAATAAAACTATGCTTAGATGCATCATTTGCCGTATTCATATACGAATCAATACTTACTGTTGAAAGCTGCTCAATATTTATACCAGTTCCTGGATGTGCTAAATTAGCTATCACTAAACCTATTATAATAGCAACAGTTGTTACTAACTCGAAATAGAGTATTGTTTTTCCTCCTATTTTACCTACCTGCTTGATGTCCCCAACGCCTGCTACACCAACAACAAGCGATGAAAATACTATTGGAACTACAATCATTTTAATTAAGCGGATAAAAATATCCCCAAATGGTTGTAAATATGATGCTACAGCTGGATTACCGTAGAACATAGCTCCTACTATAATACCAAGTATAAGCCCAATAAGAATTTGAATTGCTAATCCGATTTTTTTCATTATAATAGCCCCTTTCAATAATTTATAATTTAAAATTTCCCCTCTTTCATTCCTAAAAATAGAATGAATATCAATGAAATTTTCTATATTAGATTAAGAAATTTGAAATTTCTAATTATATAAAATTCATTAAAATGTTTACTTGTACAGAAATAATATTACCTTACAAACATTTTGTAATTTTCATAATCAGCTATTAATCCAATATGTTTATTTTAAAATTTTATATAAAAAATTAAATTTACAGCAAACATTATAGCATAAAATATTGCTATTTTATTCTTTTGTTTGAAAATTCTAAATATTTTTTCTTATTTTTCTTATTACTTAAGTTGTTTTAATGCAAATAGGCCATTAATAAAAAATAACCATCAAAAACCTAAACTTTAGATTTTCGCTGGTTTAATAATTAATGATAAATAAGGTTTTTAGTGCTTTTTCTTACGACTTTTTAGCTTTTATAAATCTTCACATAAATCTCAAACATATTACTATTACACTCTGCCCAAATTTCACCATTGTGCATTTCTACTATATTCTTTGAGATAGCCAAACCTAAACCAGAACCACTTATCTTAGAATTTCTAGATTTATCACCTCTATAAAATCTATCAAAAAGCATTAATATATCTCCAGAAATCTCGCTCGCCATTTCATTTTTAAATGCAATAGTTGCGTATTCATTACAATCAATTAAATTTACATATATATCTGTACCTTCGATGCCATACTTAACTGCATTTGATAATAAGTTTTCGAAAACCCTTCCTAATTTGCTGGAATCAACATTCAAAATCACTTTAGACATTTCAAATTCTTTCTTAAAATTCATATTTTTCTTTTGGGCTTCTATAAATAATTCTCCAATGCTTTGTTCTAATATCTCAACTACATTCACTTCACTTTTATTTAAGGATATCCCACCAGATTCTAACTTTGAATATTCAAACAAATCTTCTATAAGCTTTTTTAACTTATAAGCTTTTTCTATTGATATATCAGTATACTTTCCTTTATTTTCCCGTGAAGTTTTTTCATCTCCTGTAAGCTGCAAGTAGGCTATAAGCGACGTTAATGGAGTTCTTAAATCATGAGAAACATTAGTTATTAGTTCACTTTTAAACTTTTCCTGAGCTCTTTCCTTTTCCATATTTTCCTTAAGTTTTTCAGCCATGTCATTCATGCTCTGAGCTAGAAATCCTAATTCATCATTACCTTTTCTCTTTATTCTATAGTCTAAGTTTCCACTTGAAAATTCCTCTGCTCCTTTTGCCATTGTTTTAATGTACTTTACTTTTTTATTTATTAAAAAGAACATTAAAATCATTGCCGTAATAATAGGTGCCATTAAAATCCAGAACATTTCAGTATCATTTAATCCTTTATACCATTGCTTATATTTTCTATATATAAGCAATTTTTCAGGTTTATTATCTATTGTAATGTCATAAATCTGATAAAAATTTTCATCTTCATATTCTCTCTGAAACCATTTGTCTAATTTATCCATATCAAATTCATCTTCTTTAATACTTTTAGATTTTAATAGTATTTTTCCTTCTCTATCTATAACAGCAGCATTCACTTTATATAATTTTGCAACATTATTTAAATATTCCTCGCAGGAATCATTATTTCTATTCACAAATTTCTCTGTATCAACAAAAGCACTGTTAAAATCATTAATATCTCCAGCTGGACTATTTATATAAATCGAATATATAATTCCAGCAATTCCACCCATTATTATAAAAAGACTAAGTATATTCATTAATATAAATTTTACATTCAAACTATATAAACTTCTTATAATCTTTTTTTTCAACTTATCCACCTCTTACTACTTAGACATACCTAAAAAAACTCATCCATATGGCTGGTTCATTCATTTTATTACTTATCAATCTTATACCCTATTCCCCATACTAATTTTATATATCTAGGTTCTTTAGGATTAATCTCTATCTTTTCTCTTATATTTCTTATATGAACAGCTACAGTATTATCAGAATTAAAAAAAGGTTCATCCCATACCTTTTCATATATCTGCTCCGTACTTAAAACCCTCCCAAGATTTAATGCTAAAACTGTTAATATATCAAATTCCCTTGGAGTTAACCTAACAAACTTTTCATCTACAAAGACTTCCCTTGTAGCTCTATTTATAACGAGTCCGTCTACACATATCGCATCGCTGTTTTCTTCCTTTGGTTCATTAAAACTTGTGTTTCTTCTTATTTGAGATTTCACCCTAGCCACGAGCTCTAAAGGATTAAATGGCTTTACAACATAATCATCCGCACCTATATTTAAACCTAAAATCTTATCACTATCTTCACCTTTAGCTGATAGCATTATTATAGGCATCTTCTTTTCTTCTCTTATTTTTAAGCATGTCCTAATGCCATCTAATTTAGGCATCATTATATCTAAAATTATCAAATCTAGATTAGTATTCTCTAATTTTTCTAAAGCTTCTAATCCATCACATGCTGTGATAACCTCAAAGCCTTCATTAACTAAATAAATTTCAATAACTTCTCTAATATCTTTTTCATCATCTACCACTAATATTGATTGCTTCTTTTCCATTTTTTACTCCCTGCCTTTAAACTTACAAACTTACACATATAATCACCCGAAAAGATAATCACTAAAGGCATAAGCGGATATGCATATCTGCTATATGTATAGTATGGTAAGTATACTAAATTTATCACTATTATACTTAATGCAATTACCTGCTTTCCTAAATTCCACTTTTGTAATCTAACAGTGTTAATAATACTAATACAAGCTGTTATTAATATTAGATAATGTTCTAAGAATGCCCACTTATAGGTAATCCCTAAAATTTCGTACCAGTAAAATGGTTCATACCAAAAATATGAAGTCTTTCCAATGGTATACCAATAAATAAATTTTAGAGGTTCTTGTACTCCATATTTCTCTAATCTTTCCAATCCTGCTTCTATTTCATATTCGTTGCTTTGTATAAAATTTTCACTGTGCCTATACTCTACACCCCATCCATTACTTTGATCATAATTAATAAAGGTTCCTTGCAAAAAAGGGTTACCGGTAGACTTAGTAAATGGTATACACATATTAAAATCTTTATAATTCCTTATCCACCACGGTGACATTATTATACAAAATATACATATTACTATACTAGCATACTTAACCATTTCTTTCACCTTATACCTATTTTTAATCCAAACAATAAATATAACTATTGGATAAGCTGCTATTGTAGGTTTAAACAAACACCCCAAACTCCAAACTATACCCGCTTGTACATAATACTTCTTTTTTTTAGTTTCTAATGCTAAAATACTTACATATACAAGAAGTAAAAATATGAACTTAAATGTAACTTCCATAAGTATGAGATTTCCTGCATATATCTCAACTATATAAATTGAATCAATAATGCAGGCTGCTAAAGCCGCCTTTTTATTAAAAATCTTTCTTCCTATTAAAAATATTAAATTTAAACTACCAGCCTGCAAAGCAATTTGAAATATCCTAAATGCCATAATTGCCTGAAATTTACCGAATAATATTACAAAAGGTGATAATATAAATGTAAGTCCTGGCATTATGTATACTGTGGGATATCTTATATTTTCATAAGAAAACATTCCATTTTGAACTAAATTCCAAGCACTTCTTATATATTTAACATCATCATTATCAAATTGTTCTAAGCTTCCGAGAAGTGTTGAATTTCCATATTTAAAACTTGAAATTGATGCTATTACTATAAACAATATTTCTACTAATATAAGTCCTAATTTAATCTTTTTGTCTTCCTTAAACACATAAATCATCATTTCTTCCTTTCTCATTAATATTGTTTTACCCCGTAATCATTAGCTGTTATCTAAGCTGGATACTATTTACCAGAAATAATAACCGCTCCGATAATAATAAATAATGCCCCTAAACCTTTACTAGGTGTAAAGCTTTCCTTAAATATTAAAACTCCAGCTAATATTCCAATTACATAACATAAACTTTGGAAAGGATATATTCTGCTGAATTCTTCTTTTGATAATATATAAATCCAAATTCCTGTAGCAAACACATAAACAATTCCTCCACCTAATATGTATGGATTAAAAATTATATTAATAATTCCATGTATAGAAAGATTAAAATTGCTTTTATTTATTCCAAATTTCCATAATATTTGACCGCAAACCAGCATTATAACGTTTATAAACAACAAAATATATATCACTTATATTCATGCTCCTTTATAAATTGCCATATAACAGCATTTTCTTGAACTAATCTAACTAGCTTTTTCTTAATCTCAACTATTTGCATAATTGAATATGCTGTTATAAATGATAATATTATAAACATAATTTCTACTAAACTCATGATCTCATCTCCTTTTCAAAATTATTATTCAAATAAACTTGTTTCTGAGCTGCCATTAATGTTGCTATTGTTACTTTAATCATGTAATAGATTGACTTATTAAATGTTATAGATGATTTTCCTTTATTTCTCTGCCTCATATTTACACCGATTTCTTTAATCGTGAGCCCATTTTTGTATGCATATACTATAGTTTCTACTTCTGGATAATCCTTTGGATAATATTTTGCAAAAAGTCTTATTCCCTTTTGATTTATTATTCTGTAACCTGAAGTAGTATCATAATATTTATTCTTACATAAGATAGAAACTAATTTAGAAAAATACTTTATACCTACTGCTCTAAATATACTTGGTATATAATTTGTTTTTTCAATAAATCTTGAACCTATAATCATATCAAAATGATTTTCCTTCATTTGTTCAATTAGTTTTTCCAATTCTTTAGGATCATGCTGTCCATCCCCATCTATTTGCACTGCCACATCATAATCTTTTTTTAATGCGTAAATATAACCAGTTTGAACTGCTCCTCCTATTCCTAAATTTTCATTTAAATTTATGACTTTTGCCCCTGCTTTTTGGGCTTCCAAATACGTATTATCTTTAGAACCATCATTTATAACTATAATATCTGTATGCATGTTATTGTTTTTTATAGAAGTTACTACATTATATATATTTTTTTCTTCATTATAAGCTGGTACTATAATCAAACACTTCATTAAATCCCCTCTCTTTCCCACTGTTGGTATATTTAAATTTTAATCATAAAAATTTAAGAACTATTTACTAAATTTATGAAGAATTTATTAAGTTATCTTTTGTAATATAAAAACTATAGATGAATTATATTACTCTAAGAATTTTTTACATTACATGTGTTTAATTTTTTTCAAAACAAAAAGAAATACCTAAACTTTCTCTAGGTATTTCTAAACAATTTATTTTTATAATTTGCTGTTCTTTATATCTTCAAAAAATAAATCAACCATCTATTATTAAGCTATTGAACGAATGTGCTTTCATATTAAAGTTATAATTTATACCTTTAATATAGAAAGTCACTTCCTGCATATCATCAAAAGGATTTAATATTTCTAATATTATGCTTCCATCTGGATTTTCAAAAGCTAAAGCATTTCCAGCATAGTCTCCTTTTAATCCCTTCCTAATGGCTCCTTGCTTTATATATTTTGAAAAGTGCCTCATCAAATAATATTCTGGATTATATTTAATTTCATTATTATCATTCACTGTAATTAAAGAATTCTGATTCCATCCCCAGGTACTGCCTCCACCTTCTTCAAGTACCATATTCCAATAAGTATACGCACACGCTCCATTTATTAGATATGTCCATATCAAATTAAATACATATTCAGCATATTCAAAGCTGTTTTTCCCATCTCCACATTCGCTTTCTGTTTGTATCAACTTCATCTCTGGATATGCCACTTTGGTTTGCAGCAAGGCATGCTTTCCTCCCCATTGATATCCGACACCACTTATATATTTTTTAGCTTCCTTATCACTTAATACAGTGTTCGCAAAATTATTATATTGGCCAAACTGCCAGTTACTATCTCCATAATCATCATAAGGTGAATTCAATGTTCCAAGCCATATTTCTGTATCCATTTTACTTTTTTCAAATAGCGGTCCAATATAATTTTTAACAAAATCACGTAATTCTTTCCCTGACCAAATACAAGAAGGAAATTTTTGATCTGCTATTGGTTCATTTTGTATATGAATTTGATTAATTTTAATGCCTTCTTTTTCATATTCCTCAATGAATCTCTTAAAATAAAAAGCATATGCTTTTAAATTTTTTTCTTCCCATATTAAAGTTCCAAAGTTATATACAGGCGGAGATTTCATCCACGTTGGCGGGCTCCATGGAGATGCAAATAAATTAAGCTTTCCGCTATATTTTTCTGCCTCTTTAATATAAGGAATTAAATATTCCTTATCCCTTTCTATACTGAAATTCCTCATTTCATAATCGCCTTGGGCCTCATTTAGACTATACCAGTCTGCTGAATAATCATTTGCACCAATAGGTAGTCTGCAATAAGTAAAATTACACTCTTCTACTCCAAATAAATTTCTTAGCACTTCTTCCTTCTTTTGTGTAGAGATTTTATTTAAAGCTATATATCCAAGTTCATTAAAGCATCCACCAAACCCTTCCATAGTCTGATATGATTGTCCATCTAGTTCTAAGACATGATATAATTTTTCAGCTCCTACACATACTTTACTGCTTACTAAATTTTCTTGCTGAGTCGTTGAAATTAAAATTCCACTCTGCATATTAATTACCTCCATTTTCCCTAAATTCAGTTGGAGACATTCCTGTTTGCTTTTTAAAGGCTAAGGAGAAATAATTTGTATCCCTATATCCTACTAAAGTCGCTATTTTTCCAGTCTTCATACTAGTAGTCTCTAACAATGATTTTGCTTTTTGTATTCGCTTGCGAATAATATAGTTATTGCAGCCTTCCCCTGTGCTTTGCTTAAATAGTTTTGAGAAATAAGTTGGAGTCAAATAAAGCATTTCTGCAATACTATAAACTGAAATATCCTCATTTAAATGCTCTTTAATATACAGTTTTGCTTTTCTTATAATTTCATGACTTTCTCCAATGTCAGTTTGGAGCATCTGCACTATAAAATCCCTGGTTATTTTAACTGCATCATCTCTATTACAACTTTGAAGTGAGATTAATAAAGAATTTAACTTATTATCTGCTGATACTTCTCCTTTTTCCATCATATATGCAAAATATACTCCTCCACCAATGTCAAAACATGTTTTCTTCACTAATGAAGTTGACAGATTGTAAAATTCTATTATTTCTGTATAAGTCTCATAGATCTCCATCACCTTTTCTAAATTATCTATATTATCTATCATATTTTTGCGAAGGCCCTGTACCCTCTCGTTAAACAAGCTTAAATGTAATTCCATGTGCTCTTCTGTAATAATTCCATCATAAGAGCTTCTATTATTAAGTAACACATACGCATCATTATATGAAATATTTATCTTATTAAATCCACATACAACACTGCCTAAAATTACTTTTTGATTAATATCATATTCATTTTTTAAATACGTGATTAAATGTTGTATTCTCTGCGTTACCTCTTCTAGCTCTTCTCGTACAAATATAGCAATTATTACATTTTTATTTTTATCCTCAAATGTAATCCCTTCTTTTGGGGAGTCAAACAATTCAATACAGGTGTTTTTAATAGATAAATTTAATAATTCAAAATGCTGTTTCCATGCTAAATTATCGTCTATAACTGGACATAACAATGCAATTTGCAGCATTTCATCTTTATCATAGGAATACTCATCTAATACTGTGCTAATCTGATTAGTTTTACTCCGATCATAAAGTAAATTCTGCATTATCTGCTCAAGCTTTAATTGTTCAGTTAGTCCTTGTATCCTGCTGTTTATTTTCTGCTTATGAATTACTCTTTTTTCATTCTCTAAATTTTCAATTAATCTCTCAATAGCATTTTCAAGTTCTATCTCATCTACTGGTTTTAAAAGATAATCCTCAACATTCATTCTGCAGCATTTTTGAGCATATTCAAAATTATCGTATCCTGTTAATACTATTACTTTAAGTTTTGGATTTAACAAATTAATTTTTTCAACTAAAGATAATCCGCTCATCTCAGTCATGCAGATATCTGTAATCATAATATCGAAGATTTCTTTTTCCATAATATTTAAAGCTTCAAATCCAGAGGATGCCATTTTCACATTATCAATTTTGAGCTTTTCCCAGGGAATAACGTTACATATCCCTTTTCGAATCATCTCTTCATCATCCACAACTATAGCCTTATACATTAATTATTCTCTCCTTTACCTTTAGGTAATAGAACATCTACTGTAATCCCACCGTATTCATTTTTTCTATAATATAAGCCATACCCGCTGCCGAACAATATTTCTATTCTCTTATGGACATTTCTCAATCCATAGCCTGTCTTCTCATCAAATATTGATATAGAATTATTTACTTCATCAATTTGCTCCTGCTCCATTCCAACTCCATTATCAGCAACTGATATTATTATCTTATCTCCTTCTTCCTTTGCACTCACCAATATCTTCCCTTTATATCCATCCTTAACTCGTATTCCATGATAAATAGAATTTTCTATTAAAGGCTGCAGGGTAAGTTTAGGTATTAATACATTTTTAAATGCATCATCTATACTTATTTCACACTCAGCAATATCACTATATCTCATATTTTGAATAATTAGATAATTTTCTACATTAGCTAATTCCTGAGAAAGAGAGATAATATCTTTCCCATTGCTTAAACATAAGCGATAAAAATTAGCCAAAGCTTTTACCATTCTTGATACGTTCTTATTTCCATCTAACAAGGCCTGCCAATGTATGCACTCTAAAGTATTATATAAAAAATGGGGTTTAATTTGAGATTGCAGTCTGTTTAATTCTATCTGTTTGATTTCAGACTGCTCTTTTTTTATCCTATACATAAGTATATTAATTTCCTCAATCATAATATTAAAGCCGTTTGATAATTGTTTAAAATCCTTACCTTCATATTTTTGTTCCATTCTAACTTCAAGATTCCCCATAGACACCTCTTTCATTTTCTTTACAATGGTATCCATAGGTTTATACAAATTATTACTCAGTTTATAACAAGCTATACTAATTAATGCTCCAGCTCCTAATACCAATATTATTATTACAAATATTACTGTATTAGTATCCTTTAGCATTGATTCCCTTGGTATCTCTCCTACCATGTACCAATCCCAATTATCGAGTTTTTCATAGATAATCATCTTATTTCCGATTTTCTGCTGTCCGCTCTTTCCCTGCAGCACATCCTTATAAAGACTTTCAGTTCCAATTAAGGATTTATCTTCATTTGATATTATAATTCCATCCTTATCTGTTAGATAAGTTTGCATTTTCAACCCTTTATCCAAATTTGAATAGAATTCTTTAATATTTTTTTCTCCAATTCCTATGACTAAAAATCCAGTGTATTTATTAAAATTATATTTATCATTAATGGGTTGATAAACATTTAAAACATACTGATCTGGGTAAAATACTTTTCTCTTCATGCTTATTTTAAAATTACCAAAATTAGTGTTCACTGCATCCTGATAATCTTTTAATGTCTGAGTTCTAAAATCATTACTTGTCCACGTTTCTCCTACATATATTAATTCTGGCCCATCAAATTTTACTAATGCAATATAATCTATATAGCGGTTTGAATCTAGAGAATATCTTATTGAAGAATAAGCATCACTTGTATCTTTATTGTAGTTTTTTGAAGTCAGCCTATTATTCATTAAAAATTCTTTTACGCGATCATCTCCTGTAATTATATTTGATGTTCCAATAATGTTTCTTAAAGTTATGTTTAAAATATCTGTTACAGTTTCAAACTGCCCCTGAACTAGTCCACTGGATTTTTCAGTAATTTCTTTTCCTGCTAACTGATAGACTGCAAAAATTACAAAGCTATTGGTAATTAAAACTGCTGAAATGAAGAATATAGTTATCTTTTGGTTAAATTTCATTTTAGAAAGTTTATTTATTATTTCTCTTAACCATTTATACATACTGTTATTCCTTTTTTATAAATATTTTGTATATCAGAAATAATACTTCCTATGTTTATTATTATATTTTTACCCCTTAACTGCGCCTGCCATCATGCCTTTTATCAATTTATCTTGTCCAAAAATAAATGCTATTATCATTGGCAGCATAGAAATAGTAAGTACTGACATAATCATTGGAACATTCATTGTATATTGTCCTTGATATTCCCAAATAGCAAGAGGTAATGTTCTATTAGGCAACGTCTGAGTTAAAACCAAAGCAAAACTAAATTCATTCCATATAGCAACACCATTATAAATAGCCAAAGTTGCAAGCCCTGGCTTTACTAGTGGCAGCATGACATTATAGAATATCTTATATTTACTGCATCCATCTATTTCAGCTGCTTCTTCTAGCTCCTTAGGTATAGCCTGCATAAATGTAACTAATATAAAGACTGAAATCGGTAAATTAAAAGCTACGTACGGACCTATTAGCGCCCAAGGACTATCATATAACCCCATCTTATTAGTCATTAGGAATATAGGTAGAAGTGTTACGTGAACTGGTACTGACATACATGCTACTATTATACCATAAATTGGTTTATTTAGTTTAAATTTGAATCTAGATAATGGATATGATGCACATGCACTTAGGAATAGTAAAATTACCAATGAAACTATAAGTACTAATATACTGTTTTTAAAATAAATAAATATGTTCCCCTTAAATACCTCAATGAAATTCTTTAAATACAAGCCTTTTGGTAAATCAAATACACTTCCCATAAGCATTTCAAATTGCTGCTTAAATCCTGCGAGCAGCATAAATATAAAAGGAACTATTGTAATTAAAAGCCAGACTACCGCAAGTATCCCTATGACAGCTTTTATAGATAATTTTTTTATTGATAAATTCTGCTTCATAATAGTCACATCTCTCCCTTTCTATTTAATGCCTTAATTGTAACTAGTGATATTATTGTTATGAGAATAAACATTCCTGAGGCGATTGTAGAACCATATCCCATTCTTTGAGATAAGAACGCATTTTTATACATATATGTTGCCATAAGTTCTGATGCATTACCTGGTCCTCCACCTGTCATAACATATATAAGATCAAAATACTTTAATGATCCAACCATTGATAATACAATTGCACTTTTAATAGCAGGCTTCATGAGTGGAAGTGCTATCTTCCAAAAATATTGGCTCTTTTTAGCACCATCGATAATTGCTGCCTCATATAAATCTGCAGGTATATTGCTATATCCAGCTAGAAAATACACCATATAAAAAGGAATAAACTGCCAGCATATTGCTACAGTAATAGTTAATAGTGCTGTCTTAGGATTTCCTAATAAATCTATTGAATGTCCTCCAAATAATTTTGAAATTCCAGTTACTATACCAGAACTTGCATCTAAAGCATACTTAAACAAATAGCCAATGGCAACAGATGACATTAGCATTGGTATAAACCAGATTACTTTAAACACATTTAACTTCTTTCCACCGAAATCTAAAAAAGTTGCAAGTGCCATGCCTATTGGCAATTGAACAATTATAGATAACACCATAATGATTACATTATTTAAAAAAGCTTTTTTAAAGACTGCATCCCCTAAAAGTTCTTTCCAGTTATTTAAACCTACAAATGCCTTATTCGATGCAAATCCATTCCAGTTATAGCAACTTAAATTGAAAGAATATACAATTGGATATGCTATATATACTATTAGGAATAAAAATGCTGGTACAAGAAATATAATCGCTGCATTTCTTGTTGACGCAGCACGTCTTTTAGCTAAACTACTATTTTGTGTCCACATACTGTCTCTCTCCTTTTCATAATTAATTTAGCTGCTGTAAAATTTATTCATCATATATTTTTTAATCTTTGTGATTTAAAATCCATATTATGAAAATATTATTTTACAACAGCTTCACTCTTAATTTATGTTGCTATAATTATTTATTTTTTGCTTTATAGGCATCCATAGCCGCCTGTAATTCTTTATCCGAATCTTGAGGAGTCTTAGTTAAACCAAATATCTCCTGGCAAGTTGACTTGTGTACTTCTGCAACTTCTGCTGGTAAGTATTGGTCATACCATAATTGAACTCCCTTGGCATTATTAACTGTATCTAAGATTTTTTGTGTCAACGCATCATCAGGCTTGAAAGATTTAAGTGGAATAATTTTACCTAATTTCTTACGGTCTTGTAATGCTTGATCATCTAATAATGATTGGATTAATTTAAAAGCTCCCTCTTTATCTTTACATTGTTCTGAAATTGAATATAAATTATCTCCAACAGTTCCTGCGCAAAGTGATTGATCAGCTGTTGAACCATCTAATGCTGGGAATGGGAAGAATCCTAATTTACTCATAAAGTCTGGATTTTCACCAAGTACTGTACCTGTGAACCATGATCCCATTAAATCCATAGCTGCATCACCTTTATATAATGCTTGTCTAGCTTGACCACTATCATCATCCATACCATTAAATCCATCTATAAAGTATCCTTTTTTAACCCAGTCTTGAATCTTATTTCCTGCATATTCAAATGCGGGATTTTCAAAGGATCCCTTTCCTGATGCTGCATTTGTTAATGGATCAAGACCACCAAATCGAGTTGCTAAATACATGAAATACATTGATCCTGTCCATTTTGTAGCATTAGCTAAGGCAAATGGTGTTACTCCGTTTGCTTTTAATTTATCACATACAGCTTCTAAGTCTGCAATAGTTTTTGGTTCTTGTACCCCATACCTTGCAAAAATATCTTTATTATAGAAGAAGCCTGCAACGGATACGTTTTCAACAGGAACGGCATAAATTTTGCCATTATATGAAGATTGTTGAATACCTGCATCTATAAATTTATCTTTATAGTTATCCTTATTCATAAACTCTGTAAGATCTGCAATTTTTCCCGAATTAACATAATCAATTAATCCTGATCCTCCCCATTGAATAAATACATCTGGAGTTTGATTTGAACTCATTGCCATAGATAGTTTTTGTTTATAAGAGTCATTAACCTGATCAACAACTTCCACATCATATTGAGGATTTGCTTCCATAAACCTCTTTACAGAAGCCTTTATTGCATCTGCTGCTGTTGATGTTTGAATATGCCATAAGGTCAATTTTGTCTTTCCTGACGATGCACTTCCACTTGTCTGAGTAGAAGTATTTCCACAGCCAATCATAAGTGTAGAAGCAATAGCTGCAGTCATTATGATTGATGCTATCTTCTTAAAATTCTTATTCATACAATTTTCCCCCCATAATTATTAATATAATTAACACATCTAAATATTACCATCTATAGCAATAAATAAAAATTGAATAATTCATCTTTTATCTATAATTTTATATGTTTGTGTAAACATTTAACTAAATAATTTATCAACTAATTTTATAACACAAAATAATCTGCACAAGTTAATGATAGACATAAAATAACGCCATATTTGTGCAACATTTCAATAAGATTCGCTATTTTAATATAAAAAAGTAGCAGTTCCAAAACAAATTGATCACTGCTACTTTCATTTTCTGCATTTCTTATTTATATCATATAAAACTTTATAAAGATAAGCTCCTCAATTTTCACTGAATTTAATAACCGCTGCTTTTTTATCTCCAATAACTATCACTTAATTCATAATTTTTATCTAAATTAAGTATAAATCCATGAACAGTTCCTGACCCATTAACTATAGCCATCTTTCTTAAACGGATATCTTCATTATTAGTAGTTGAAGTGTCTGCCACTGCATTTGCAATAACCTTTAGCAAATCTTTTTCAGCCATATTAGGATTTTTTGCGCGAGCTGTATCGATAATTTGTGCGGCTTCTGGGCTTATACCTCCATTTTGCACTGCTATATCAAAAGCAAGAGCAAATCCCCTTACTGTTTTTAAATTATACTTATCACAGATAATCATTGCCTGCTCAGTTTTATATGCTTCAGCATCCAATTCAATATTTATAAAATGCTGATTATTAGATAAATTAACTAACTGTGAATACCAAGGCTGCGAAATTGCATTTGCTGAATTATTAATAGACTTTGCCCATGCAAGTTGATTTTCTTTAGTATCAAGTATCATGTTATGAATAGCATCATAGTTTGTCCCAAAAATGCTCTTCATTTCAGCATTATACTCCCTATCCATTCTATTAAGAAGCGGCTGCAAAGTCCCTTGACCTATACACCATTGAAGGTATCCTAAAGATAAACCTTGTCCATCAAAATTTCCTGCAACTTGATTTAAATTTCCAATCTCAAACTGCTTGCTAATATTTTTTGCAACATTAATTACACTATCTGTTGGAGAAGTATAATGTTTTATGTACGCATCACTTACATATCCAATGCCATTGTTATACACAATCTTATCCCATACAATACCGTTTCCCTGTGCTGTACCTAAAATTTGAACGTTGTCATAATTATATAAATTTCCTTCTATACTTCCATTTAAATCTGGAATTGATCTTACTTTTAAATCAATTTGAAGTTCTGGATTATATACATATGCTTTATTATTAGCTATATAACCTTCTGTTTTACTTTGATCTACCGTTGCTGCACTTGCATTGACTCCGCCAAATGAAATACTGCCAGCTGCTATTAGTAGACTTAGTAAACTTAAAAGTATTCTCTTTCTTACCATTTACTTAACTCCTCTCAATATACATATATTCTATATATTACCACACAATTATAGAAAAGTCATATTATCTTCCTCTTAATAACAATCAAAAGAAAATCTTAACTTGTTTAACAAATTGCATTAAATACTTAATTTTATATTATAGGGTAAATATGACACTACTGTGTCAGGCAAGAGCTGTTTAGTAAATTTAATTTAAATATAATTAATATTAGATCATACTAATTAAAGATTCACAATTAAAACACAAAAAAATCACTTAACTTTCCTATTTATTATGAATATATCAGTTAAAACTAATCATATACTTTAATAAAATTATTATATTTGAGGTATTAAATGAGTGCTAAACAATTAACTTTCTATCAATTGCTATATGAAAAAATTAAAGATAGTCATAAACATTATGCAAAGAAAATTTTATATGAACTCTATCCAGATAAAACTCTTAATCAACTGGATATCCTCTCAAAGTTTTCTAATAAACATTTAAAAATAGTAAAAGCTTCTATAAAGGATCTTGAAGAGTGCAGTTTGATTAAAGATACCAACACATCAAAATCACCAAGTAGTGAAAAAAAATATATACTTACCACTCACGGCAAACAACTCGTTGAAGAAGATAGCAATTTCATGTAATATACAAAAATTATATAATGCTCTAAGGTAACTATATTTTATAATACCCAAACATATACACAGATCTTTTAACTCAAAAATCAAAACCACCCGTAAAATTCAGCATGATTTTGCGGGTGTTATGCTATATTAAACTTAAAAATCATCTTTGAAATTCACTAAAACACATAAAGATAAACTCTTTAAATTCTTTAATTGTCCTAAATATTTTATCTGGTTTTAATCTTTTTAATTGATCCAAATCTACCATATCTGCCCATGCTGCAGAAATAATCTTAACTCCTGCATGTCTTGCCGCCACTATATCATTGGGTGCATCTCCGATATAATATGCTTCTTTTGGATTTATATTAAAATGTTCAATTACACAAGTTATTCCTTCACATTTTCTACTTCCATTTATAGAACCAGTTTCAACCCATTCAAATAAGCCTGCCATGTCAAACTGTTCTAAGGTAATATCAACACTTTTTCTACCCTTTCCTGTTACCATAGCTACTAGAATTCCATTTCTCTTTAACTCTCTTATTACCTGAGCAATATCGTCAAATGGGTTTGGACATTCTTCTTTATGCAGATCCTTATAATATTGCAGATACTGTTTTACACCTTCTTCATAATTTTCAGGTATAAGTTCTTTTATAGTTCCTTCCTCTGATGGTCCAAATGTAGCTACAATTTCTTTATCACTAATGCTTCTTCCAATCAAAGGTTCAATTGATTTACGGAAAGCTTTAATGCATAAGGGAACTGTGTTCCCAATAGTTCCATCTAAATCAAATATCATTGCCTTTATCATTTATTACTCCTCCACACTAAGTTTTTTAATTACTCTACAAGGATTCCCAACTGCAACACAATTCTCCGGTATATCTTTTGTTACTACGCTTCCAGCTCCAATTACACTATTCTTTCCAATAGTAACTCCTGGTAAAATAATAACTCCTCCACCAACCCAAACATTATCTTCAATCTTAACTGACAGAGCATAAGTCCTAAAAAATGCTTGTCCACTACTTTCTTTCCAATCTTTCAACAAACGTTCTTCTACCTTTACCGGATGAGCGGCTGTATATATTTGAACATTAGATGCAATTAAAACATTATTCCCAATCTCTATTTTATTGCAATCTACAAAGGTACAATTAATATTAATAATGACATTATCTCCTATAGATATATTCCTTCCATAATCACAATAAAATGGTGTATCTATCTTCACGTTAGAGCCAATTTTCTCTAATAATTCATTAAGAATATTTTCCTTCTCTTTTACAGTAGCTATAAAATTATATTGATGTGTAAGCAATCTAGCCTTACTGATTATATTAGTAAGCTCCTTATCAATACAGTTAAAAACATCACCTTTCATACATTTATCTAGTTCACTCATAAGTATCCCTCCTATATATTGTTTATGATTATAATCATAAGTATAATGTTATATATTAGGATATTATATATTTATATCGTTATATTTTATAACGATATTATCATATGGAGGATTTATGGGAATTAAACAATTAAATATCTATGAAAATCAGTTAGAAGACAGGGAATATGCTAGAAATGATAGTTTTCCTTTCCGAATTGGCTATGAAGAAATCACCAATTATGTGGGAGCTACTTTTCAATGCCACTGGCATCCAGAACTAGAATTTGCATATATAAAAAGTGGATCAATGATATATCAAGTAAATAACACTCAATACCTTGTTAAAGCTGGAGATGCTATGTTTGTAAATCAAAACTGTCTACATTCTGGAACATCTTACCGAAGTTTAAATTGTGAATATTTAGGAATGACCTTCCTTCCGGTTTTATTATCAGGACATAAAAACAGTATTTTTGAAAGTAAATATTTAGCTGAATTAATTACTAGTGAACGAGTACCTTTTGCATATTTTAATTGTATGGACGATGAAAATAAACATATAATTTCAACTTTATTAGAAATAGAAAAAGTATATAATGAAAAATTTGATGGTTATGAATTATTGATTCAAAGTAAGTTGTTTGAGTTAATATTCCATCTTTATAAAGATGTTTATTGTAATCTTCCAAAAGAACCACTTAAAAATCATAAGAATGTTATACAAATAAAAACTGCCTTAGACTACATTCATGCTCACTATAAAGAAAATATAACTTTAGATGATATAGCTTACGCATCAAATCTCAGTAAAAGTTCCTGCTGCCGATTATTCAAGAAAATCGTACACGAGGCACCTTTTAATTACCTTTTAAAATATCGTATTCAGAAGAGCATTCCTTATTTACTAAATGATGGATTGAATATTACTGAAACTGCAGCTTTAATAGGATTTTCTAATAGCAGCTATTTTACAGAGATATTTCATAGATTATTAGGAATGACACCTTCAGAATATAAAAAGAAGTATTTATCAGATGAATAACTTCTATTTTTTCAATTTAACCCTTACTAAACTTACAAATAGCATTAATTTTTATTCCTTAAATCTCTTATAAAATATTATTCTTTATCTTTATGAAACTTTAACTTGAGTTTTAATCTATGCTATAGTATTATATATATTCACTACAAGTTAGAATAATTTAAAAGGAGCAATTATATGACACAACCTTCAATTTCAATGTCTTCGTTCTTCCGTAACAGATTTGTTCAGGTCATTATGGTTTCCTCCATTTTCTTACAAATAGGAATATGGATTCGTAACTTTGCCATATTATTATTTGTAATGGATAAGACGGATAATAATCCAATTGCAGTTTCCCTAATTTCAGTTGCTGAATTTGCACCAATATTTATATTTTCATTCATAGGAGGAACTTTTGCAGACAGATGGCGGCCAAAACGTACAATGGTCTGGTGTGACTTATTAAGTTCTGTTTCAGTTTTTGCAGTTCTCCTTACAATAATATTTGGAAGCTGGCAGGCTGTGTTTTTTGTAACCTTTATTTCATCGATTTTATCTCAGTTTTCTCAGCCTTCTGCAATGAAACTATTCAAACTTCATGTTCCAGAAGAATTTATGCAGACAGGAATGGCTATTTTTCAAACTCTTTTGTCTATATTTATGATCATAGGACCAATGCTCGGTACAATTGTCTTTCAAAAGTTTGGGATAGATGTTTCTATATCAATAATGGGAGTAGCTTTCTTTCTATCTGCTTCAGTATTAACGCTATTGCCACCTGATAAGATAGTTGAGAAAAAAGAGAATTCAAATAATTTCTTGGAAGAATTAAAAGAAGGCTTCAACTATGTTTGGCAGGAAAGAGCCTTAACTATTCTAGGCTCTGTATTTGCAACTGCAGGTCTTGCTGTTGGAATTATACAGCCGCTTGGAGTTTTCCTAATAGTAGAAAGATTAGGTCTTCCTAAAGAAAATCTTCAGTTACTGCTTATGGTAAATGGAGCAGCCATGTTTATTGGCGGCGGTTTAGTTATGACCCTATCCAAAAAGGTAATGCCTCAAAAACTTCTTGCAATAGGACTTTTAGTAAATGCTATTTCAATGGTTGGTATGGGATTGTCCTCAAGTTGGATTGTCATACTCATATTTCAATTCTTTAATGGATTTTTCATGCCTTGCATTCAGATTGGAATTAACACATTGATTTTGCAGCTTACAAAAG
>JAEZKY010000074.1 GCA_023435985.1 Bacillota bacterium
ATAGTAATCTATTGTACACAGGTATTTTTCTATTATCTTAGAAAGACCACTTAATCCTGATCCTGCTGTAAGATAAGGTTTTGCTTCTCCTCCAAATATTGTAGAACCTAAAGGTTCAACCGCAACTATTTTAATATTAGGATTTTTTTCTTTAAGATATAAAGCTGCTCCGCATATAGTACCACCAGTTCCGATTGAACAAACTAAATAATCTATGTCTCCATGCATTTGCCTATAAAGTTCGGGTCCTGTAATTTCATAATGACCTCTTGGATTCATCATATTATCATACTGGTTTGTCCATAACCAGTCATTTTTTTTATCTATTTCTTTTGCTACTCTTATACGTGCTTTTCTTGGATCAATCTCCCCTGTACTATCAACTATTTGATATTTTATTCCGTACTTTTCCAATTTCTTAAGTTTACCATCTGGTACAGTTGAATCTACTAAGCATAGAAAATTTAGCCCCACAAGTTTTGCAAAATATCCTAAAGATATTCCTAAATTTCCTGATGTAGATTCAACTATATTATTTGCTTTATTATTTTTTACTATATCTTGTATAATATAATAAGCTGTTATAGATTTAATTGATTTGTGTAAATTATAACTCTCTAATTTTAAATATATATTTCCATTCTCTGTGTATTTACCCAATCTTTTTATTGGTGTTTCTTTTCCACCACACTCATAGTATGGTGGAAGTTGTTTTAAACCCATTTATAAAAGCCCCCTTTTAATTTAGCTAAAATAATATTCTTTTAGTTGTACAATTGCTACAATTATGATCAGATTCATTTTTATTTATTAGATAGTCTATATTTTCAATAAAGTTTTCTTTTGAATATTCTAAATTATAATGATTACCATCATTAACATGCCATGGACAAATTCCTAACTGACCATTATGATTTATAAATACACTAGCTATATTGCCTAAATAATCTATTTTAAACTTATTATTTTCCTCATATTTAGTTATTAAATTATCCCTATTCTTTGATAGGCTTAATTTAACATATTCCAAACCTTTATATTTTTTTGCTTCTGTAGCAATTAAATCTATTGTTTTATCAATTTGTTCTACTGACAATAAGAAATCTTCTTCATTTAACTTTCCTCTACCAACAGATTGATATTCATAGAAACTAAATCTTTTAAATCCAATATTAGAATACTTTTTGATTATTTCTGGAATGTACATATAGTTCATTTTGTTAAGTGTTAATCTTAAAACAACACTAACCCCAGCATTAAGCCATTTAATACAATTATCTATTATAGGTTGTATTGGCATTCCTCTGATTACCATATTCAATTCATCTGTATGACCTTCTAGTGATACTCTAAATTCATCAAGTTCCTTTAAATACTTACTGGGGATGTCATATGGAATACTGCCATTTGTTGTTACAGTAATTCTTTCAAGCTCTTTTTTGTCTAATTGCATAAAATATTCTCTTATATCCTCTTTAAGAAATAACTCCCCGCCTTCAACATCGATATATACATCATAATTTTCAACTAATTTTTTTGTTATATCTACCAACTCACTTATTTCTAACAATCTATCCTCTAAATTTTGATTTTCTGACGAATAGCAGTGTTTACACTTAAAATTACATTTCGGTGTTACGTATAGATGCGCATTTAATCTTTTTTTCATATTAAAATCTCCTATAATTTATATTGTTTGTCCGTGGATAGGATAGGTAATTTCAAATGAACCTATTTATCCACGAGGAAATTACTCACTTATCTTTTTTTGTATATAATTTGCTAATTTACTTACAGATAAAAAAATTTCAATTTCTTCATCATCCATATCCATCTCTATATTGAATTCTTTTTCTATTTCAACTGACAATCTTATTAATCCTAAAGAATTAAGTCCAATTTTGGCTATTCCATTTTCACCTTCATCAATGTCCTCAAAATTAATTTCTGATTCAGATATAGAAATGATGATATTTTTTATTTTTGTTTTAATTTCTTCTCTATCCATATTTATATCTCCATCTTTGTTAATTCTCTTCTTAATATCTTACCTGAACTATTTCTAGGTATTTCATTTAAGAATACTATTTTTTGAGGTATCTTATATGATGCAACTCTTTCTGTTAGATATGAAATGATATATTCTTTCGTTAATGTTTTATTCTTAGGAATAACGCCTAAACATAATATTTCATCATTTGTAGTTTTGCTTGTCTTTTTAAATGCAACAACATCTGATACATTTTCAACCTTCAGCATTACATCTTCAAGTTCTTTCGGATCAACTTTTTTACCAGCTACATTTATAAAATCTGTACTACGTCCTCTTACATATATAAAATTGTTTTCTTTTATAACAGCTATATCTCCAGATAGATAATATTGGTCATCTGTAACTTTTTTTTCAAATAAACCAGGAAAATTATAATATCCTCTTGCCATAGATTTTGATTTTATTGCTATCTGTCCTTTTTCATTAAAACCAAGAGCTTTACCTGAATCATCTATAATCTTGATTTCAACATTATTTAAAGGTTTCCCTATGCTATCGTAATCATCACTTTGATTTAATATACATAGACCTGTTTCTGCAGTTCCATATAAATCAGCTATATTTATCCCTATATTCTTCTTAAAGTCAATCTTAACTTCAGAATGTAATACTGCCCCTGACGATACACATAATCGTAATGATGTTAAGTTATACTTATCTTTTAGATTTTCTTCTGACATCATCTTGTATAATACTGGGAATGCAACAAATACTTGAATATTATTTTCTTGAATATATTTCGCAATTTGCCTTGGAGATAATTTATTAAATAAATGTATTTCTGCTCCTTCAGATAATGGTGCAAGCATTGCAGTGTTAAAAGCTAACCCATGAGTATAATTGGCCAAGCACATTACTTTTTCTTTATTGTGTAACTTTACTGTAGTTTTCCAATTAGTTTCTGCAGCAATTATATTTGAGGCTTCATACATCATACATTTTGGCATACCTGTTGTACCTGAGGAAAATCTACATGATACAATATTATTCAATCTATCTTTATTAAACTCACTATCATATATACCTTTGTAACCATATAATAAAACATAGTTTTTAAATACTATCTTATTGATAAATTCATCCTTTAATTCAAATTTATCAACTTCACTTATATTTAAGAGGAATCCATCTAGATGACATGAATTAACAATTACTAATAATTCCTCTCTCTTCAAACTATGATCAACAAGCATTGTAACTATATCTGAATTTATCAATCCATAATACCCCATAATGAATTCAGGACAATTTTTCATGAATAAACCAATTGGTTTATCGATGTTACATTCTTTTTTTAATTTGGATGTAAGAGATTCTATTTCTTCTAACATATCCTTGTATTTATACTCTCTTTCTTCGAAAACTATTGCCTTATTCTCAGCATTTTTTTTGCAGCTTTCTCTAATAATACTTATAATTTCTTGTGTACTCATTTAAAACACTCCTTTTTTATAATAAATATTTACCTGTATATGATTTTATTGATTTACTAATATCTTCTGGTGTTCCTTCTGCAACTATATAACCACCTAGTTCTCCTGCTTCAGGTCCCATATCAATGACATAATCAGCTGTTTTTATAACATCTACGTTATGCTCTATAACTAACACAGTATTACCCTTATCAACTAAATTATTGATGCACTTAAGCAAAAGAATTATATCTAACGAATGTAGTCCTGTAGTTGGTTCATCCAATATATATACATTGTGATTACCTGTTTTAATTTTTCCTAATTCATGCGATAATTTTATTCTTTGAGCTTCTCCTCCAGATAAAGTACTAGATGACTGACCTAATTTTAAATATCCAAGGCCAACATCCTCCATTATTTTTAATTTATGTGTTATATACTTATCATCTTTAAAAAACTCAGCAGCCTCATGTATTGTCATGTCCAATACTTCTGCAATATTTTTCTCCTTATACTTGATTTGTAAAATATCGCTTTTAAATCCAGTACCACCACATATTGAACACTCACTTTCAATATCTGCCATAAATTGAAATTCTGTTGTTATTACGCCTCTTCCTAAGCATTCAGAACATCTTCCATACTTATTATTAAAGCTAAAATAGGAATAGTCATATTTCTTCTCTTTTGCTTCCTTTAATTCTGAAAATATCTTTCTTATTCCATCAAATATTCCTACATAAGTTGCTGGATTAGAACGTGAATTACGTCCTATCGCTGATTGATCTACATTTATTACATTACTTATATTTCTATATCCATCTACTATCATATTAGTATCATTTTTTATCTGTTTTGATGCTTCTAATCGTAATTTTAGTTCCTTATATAAAACATCATTAATTAAGCTACTTTTCCCTGAACCTGATACACCAGTTACACAAATAAATAATCCTAACGGTATATCTACATAAATATTTTTTAAGTTATTCTTTTTTGCACCTTTTATTTTTAATATTTTGCCATTACCTTTTCTTCTAACACTTGGTATTTCTATTTTCATCTTTCCTAATATAAACTTACCCGTAAGTGACTTTTCAAAATTAACGCTATCTGTCGGACCTTCTATTATTAAATTTCCTCCTAGTTGACCTGCTCTTGGCCCTAATTCGATGAAGTAGTCAGATGCCTTTATTACTTCTTTATCATGTTCTACTATTACAATAGTATTACCTATATCTCTTAACTCTTTTATAATATTTATTATTTTATTGTTGTCTCTTGGATGTAATCCTATTGTAGGTTCATCAAGAATATATAAAATTCCAGATAGACCAGATGATATTTGCGTTGATAACTTTATTCTTTGAATTTCTCCTCCTGAAAGTGTATCTGTTCTTCTATCTAAGCTTAGATACTCAAGGCCTACTCTAATTAATGTATTACATCTATTTTTAAGTTCATTAATTATATCAAGGCTCTCTTTTTTCTTATTTTCTTCAATATCTAAGCTTTCAATAAATTCTAATAGATAATTTATTGGAAATTTAAGAACTTCTACTATATTATTCCCACCTACTAGAACATTAAGTCTTTGCCTTTTCAACTTACTTCCATTGCACCCAGGGCATTCAATTTCAGTCATATGTTTTTTAAAAAGGAAATCATCTTTGTACTCAGAATCCCCGAGTTTACTTTGTTGTTTATATAGCGAATCTACTTCATTTATCAAACCTCTATAATCTATATACTCTCCTGCTTGATTACTTTCATTTTCCAAGCCTGGTGGTTGAATTAATTTAAGCTTTTCATTATTAATTCCATAAAATATTATATTTTTAGAATTATTACTCAACTCTTTAAATGGTGTATCTAAGCTAAATCCATATTTCAATGATAGGCTATATAAAACCATATATTTATAAGGATGCTTAATACTCATAAACGTGTTTGTTAATGCGCCTTCTCTTAAGCTTTTATTGAAATTTTCCACCATTAATTCGGGAATGGCTTTTCTGTATACACCTATCCCTCTGCATGTAGTACATGCACTATCTGTTTCATTAGGGCTAAAGTAATATGGTAATAATCTTGCCACTACAATTTTATGTTTTCTACAGCATAATCCACTATAAAATTCATCTATATCCTTACAACTAAGATCCTTTTCATCTAGATATATGCTTATAAAACTTTCCCCTTCACTTAAGCCATCAATAATTATTTTTTTTAATTCAGCTTTTTCTCTTGAATCTACTTTGAATTCACTTATAAAAACTTCAATATTATATTGTGTATTTTTATCTAGATTGCATATCTCTTCAACAAAAGCTTTTTTTTCATTAATTTTAATTAGTTTATAACCCTTATCTGCTATTCTCTGGTACAATTCTAAGTAATTCTCATCGTAGTTCTTTAATATTGGTGCATATATTTTAACCCTTGTTCCTTCTTTAAGTTTTAGTATTTTTTCCATAATTTGATTTACTGATTTAGAATATGTTTTATTTTCACAAAATGGGCATTTGCATTTTCCTAAAATTGAATATAAAACTCTAACATAATCAGAAATATCTGTAATTGTTCCTACAGTTGATCGTGGGTTTTTAAAACTCTTTTTCTGAGTTATTGCGGATACCGGCGATAATCCTGATATATAATCTACATCTGGTCTTTTTAATATAGGCGTATATCTTTTTGCATAAGTACTTAATGATTCAAGGAACTTTCTCTGTCCTTCACTATACAAAACATTAAAAACTAATGATGATTTTCCGGATCCACTTACTCCAGTTACTACTGTAATCTTATTTTTAGGTATATTTACACTTACATCTTTGAGATTATTCTCTCTAGCCCCTCTTATTTCTATTTTGTTACTTATCATAGCATCTCTCTCTATTCACTCAATATTTCCTTAATTGTTGACTTAATATTATTATCTACCTTATAAAGTAGGTTAATGTAATCTGTCTTAAATTGTTCAATTGTTTCCCTTCTATATACTGTATCATTGTATTCAAAATAGAAATTAATCTTGTTATTGTCTTCTTCTGCATATAATGATATTGGGAATTTTGAGGTCTTATTTGAGATTTTATAAGGACTTATTTTTATATCCCCTATATTTGTTATTGTATTTTTCTCCATTTGCATAACAAATATAGTATTGAATAAAGGATTCTTTATTCCACCTGTGCTAATTCCTAATTTCTCGATAAGCATGTCCAATTGATAATCTTGATTTAAGTATCCTTCATTCAGTGCATCTTTTGTATTATCTAGAAAATCTTTAAATTCATCATCTTCCATGATTTTATTTCTAATAGGAAGAGTATTAATAAATACTCCAACTTGATCATTTAATACTGGATTAGTTCTTCCTGATGAAGGAATTCCAATTGTTATATCATTTGCCTCTGTATATTTTTTTATTAATAAATAATACACTGACATTAATAAAGTAAATATAGTACTATTATTGTTATTAACTATATTTCTTATGTTCATAGTTAATTTTTCATCAATGTTAAATTCTAATATATCTCCCGAAAAAGCATTTTTTCGCTTTAAAGGAAAATCTGTAGGAAAATCGCTGGAAATTATATTATCTTTAAATTTATTAACCCAATATTTTTGCTGCTTATCTAATACTTCTTTAAATTCATTACTTTTTTGCCAATTAGAATAATCATTATATTGAATTGTTAGTGGTTCTAATTCAATTCCTTCATACAATTGTTTAAACTCATTAATTATTACATTTACAGATGCACCATCTGCGATTATATGATGTATATCAAATAGCATTAAATATTTTTCTTCTTTTAATTTTGCAATTGTAACTCTAAATAAACTATTATCACTTAAATTAAATGGTTTTATAATGTCTAATATCTTTATTTCAATTTCTTCTTCATCAAACTCCGTATAATTAATTTTAAAATCTACTTTCTCATGTATTTTCTGAACAACCTTATTATTTATAATATAAAATGAAGTTCTTAAGGATTCATGTCTCTCAGTGATTTTGTTAAAGATCTTTTCTATTTTATTTATATCAATATTGCCTTCTAATATTAATGAAAAAGGTATATTATAAGCTGTTCCAATATTTCTAAGTAAACTTAAAGTATACATTCTCTTCTGAGTTGACGATGCTTCATAGTATTCTTTTGGAGCAACTATACTCTTCTGTATTGAATATCCCTTCTCATTTTTTATTTTCATAGCTATGTCTTCTATTGTGGAATTATTAAATAAATCTGTAATTAGTATTTCAATATCAAATTCTTCATATATATCAGAGATTAAAGACATAATGTTTAATGAACTCCCACCCAATTTTAAGAAACTATCTTTAATACTTACTTTTTCGCGATCTAACACTCTACACCAAATTTTTTCTAACTTTCTTTCAATTTCATCTCTTGGTGCTACATATTCATTAACAATTACGTCATTCCTTAACTCTAAGGCTTTATAATCAGTTTTTCCATTAGCAGTCATAGTTAATTTATCTATTCTTATAAATTCTTGTGGAATCATATATTCTGGAAGATACTTATGTGCAAATTTTTCAATATCTGAGTCTTTAATATCAATATCAGAAGTATAATATGCAACTAATTCCCCATTTCGAATATTATTACCTTTAATATCTATATGATAATCTAATTTATTCATTATATCTTCTAACCTGGAGGTATTTATCTTAGATTCATCTTCTTTATGAGCATCTTCAAGATTTATATGATTTACTCTAACCTCCCAACTTCTTGGAAATGTATAATTGTCATATCCATACTTTTCTTTTTGTGCATAAATCCCCAAATCATTTATAAGGCAATTACTTGAGCAAGCACCTGTATCTTTTGGACTTTTCCATACATCGATATTTTCTTCTAAGTATTTATATATATCTTCATTTTTAACACCTGTATATCTATAAAAATCAATTAATTCAATTTTTCTTAGCATATCTGCTGTTACTTTTTCTGATTCTTTCATTCTCCTAGTTACATAATCTTCTTTACTATGATATAGAACTCTCTGTTCAAATATTTTTTCTTGAATATCATTTAAATTATATATTCCTTGTTTTAATATATTATATAATCTTAAGTCAAATATCTGACCTCTTGAGAAACCAGTTACTATAGCTTTAATGTTTTTCTCATATGCAAGTTTTGTACTCAATATTCTTAGAACTTTAAAACAACCATTACATACACTAGATTCTTCATTAAGTCCATCAACAAATATCTGTTTCATATTTTCATATGAGTAACATACATGATCTACTTTAAGATCCTTAACAACATTTTTTATGTTACTTAAAGCTTTTTCTGAAATAAATCCATTATCAAAAGTAAAAGCAAGAACTCTAAGATTCATTTCAACTAATTTGCATAAAGCATACGTACTATCTTTTCCTCCACTATATAGAAATAAACAATCATATTCACTGTCAGGGTTTCTTAATTTTTCGAACTTGTTTTTTAATGCATCCATATTTTTAAAATAGCTGTTTGATTTTTCCTTAACTTGTTCATAAAAATTACAATAATTACAAATTCCATTTTGATCTACTTTTGTTCCCGGATAATCTGAAGGTATTCCACATTTTACACATTTTCTTACTTCTTTGTTATCTTTCCTATTTTTATATATAACGGCACATTCTTTAATATCTGGATATTTAACTATATATTGTTCGCATTCCTCAGGTTCAACCCTATAACCTCTTATTTTTATCTGTCTATCTTTTCTTCCAATAAGTTCTATATTCCCATCAGATAATATTCTTCCTAAATCTCCAGTTTTATAAACTATATCATCTTTCATTGATCCAAATGGATTAGGTATAAATCTCTTTTTATTAGTTTCATCATCTTTGTAATATCCGCATGTTCTATATGGGGTTCTAATTATTATTTCACCGATTTCACCATTAACACACATTGAATCATTCTTTCCCATTATTGCAATTCTACATCCATCAATAGGTTTTCCTACTGGTATGTTATTTTTATCTACATCTTCTGGTTTTATAAAATAAAAAGTTTTAGCCAACGTAGTTTCTGTTGGTCCATATAAATTTACCAATTGAATTCTATCTGAAAAACATTCATACCAGCTCTTTAAATCCTTCGGTATTATTTTTTCTCCTGCAAGTAATATATATTTTAACGAGTTAAAAGAATTTGAAGATAAAATATTAGAATTTATTATCTTAAAAAAGCTTGGTGTACAATGAATAAGGTTTATATTACTCTTTTCTATCCAATTTCCTACTTTTACACTCGACAATAAAACTTCTTTATTCTCTGGAATACATATAGTACCACCAATTAATAATGGGACTAATATATCTCTAAGGTATGGATCATGACATTGAGATGTAAATTGAGCTACTTTACAACCTTCAGTTATATTAAGTTTACCTATTTCCCATTCTATATAATGTAATAATGATTTATTTTTTCCTAATACACCTTTGGGTTTCCCTGTTGTACCTGATGTAAAAAAAATATATATAGGGTCTTCTCCATCATAACTGTCAATCTCTACTGAATTTTCGTCATCATCAATACAATTAAGATTAATGCATTTTATGTCTTCATTTCCAAATAGTTTCTCTGCCTTCTCCTCTTTATCTGTAAAAATAATATTTGTATCTGATACTGACAACATCAATTCTAATCTTTCGCTTGGATATTCAAAATCTAGATTTACAAAAATACAATTAGCTTTCAATATCCCTAATATTACATATATACTTTTATACTTATCTTCTGTTAAAACTCCTATATGTTCATTTTGCTTAATTTGCATATTAATTAAATAATTTGCCACAGCATTTGATTTTTTATCTAATTGTTCATACGTAATATCTTGTCCTAGATATTCTATTGCAACATTTTTAGAATGCTTATCTAGAGCACTATTTATTTTCGCTTGAATCGAATTCATTATATTCTCCCAACCTTTCTTTTATATACTTTCTATTTGAAACATATCAATGAATATACCTAATGTTATTACGTAAATAAGCAAGTCTGAATCGAAAGGTAAATTTAATTTAAATCCATCTACTAAGTACTTTTTCTTTAAGCCTTCAACCATATCAGGATCTAAATACCCATTTTTCTTCCACATATCATAGGATAAAATATACTCTAAATATTCACTATTTTGTTTAAGTAAATTTACACTTCCAGGCGCTACAAAAGCAAATTTCTTTCTCTTAACTATTTCATTTGGGATATACTTTTTCGCCACTTGTTTTAGAATATATTTTTCATTAAAATTACGTAATTTCAAATCAACAGGAATATTTGCAGCAAATTCAACTAATTCTTTATCTAAAAAAGGATATCTGCATTCAACTGAATTAGCCATTGCCATTCTATCCCCATGATCAGCTAACAGATGCTCTGGAAGCCTTAATTTATAATCGATATAAGATCTTTTGTTCACTACATCTAAATTTTTGATGCTATCTTTGTTTATTATTCTATAATTAAGACAATTAAACTCTTCAAAAGAATTCCTTAACTGTTTAGAATATAAAAGTTTTTTTTCATTAGTAAATAACCCATAATCTTTCTCATAAAAGAAAAATTTATCTCCCCATAGCCGTTCTCTAATTTTATCTTCCTCTGTAATATCTGAGCTTATACTTAGTTTCATTTTTCTAAATTGATCAAATTGATATCCAATATACCCTGCAAATAATTCATCAGCACCTTCACCTGTTAAAATAACCTTTATATTGGATTTTTTTACAGTTTCTGATAGCATAAGTGATGCTACATTATATGTTTCCTTTAACATGCTTTCAGAATGATAGACTATATCTTTTAATCTAGAACATATATCAAAATCATTAACTACTATCTCTTTATGTTTACACCCTAAATAATCGACCATTATTTTCTGAAACTTTCTTTCAGATATTTCTTTTTTCATAAAATCTACTGAGAAAGCAATTTTTTCATTACAACCATTAATATCTTTTATCTTTGCAGCAATTAAAGATGAATCTAATCCACCACTTAAATAAAATCCTACATCTACATCAGCATTTAATCTTTTTCTTACTGATTTAGTTAATAAACCATCCAATGTTTCTATATAATACTCAGTACTTTTCCTTTCAGCATGCTCATCAAACATTAAATCCCAATATTCTTTAACCTGCATATTCCCTTCTTTATTAATAGTCAAATAGTGCCCATTTTCTAAAGATGAAATATCTTTAAATAAAGTTCTAGGAGCTTTCATTCCCGGAAATGTAATTATAGTATCTAATGAAACTAAATCTATTCTTCTTCTTACCATATTGCTTTTTAGTATTGCTTTTATCTCTGAAGCAAATATAAAATAACCATTTGATATTGTAAAAAATAATGGGATTATGCCTAAATGATCTCTTGCACATAATAATGTTTCGTGTTTGAAATCAAATATTGCGAAAGCAAATTGTCCATCTATATAATCTAATAATCTGTCACCATATTCTTCATATAAATGTACAATAACTTCAACATCTGTATTAGTACGGAATATATGTCCTAATTCAATCAACTTACTTTTTAACTCTTTATAATTAAAAATCTCGCCATTACAAATCATACATATATCCTTATTTTCATTTTCTATTGGTTGCTTTCCATTATCGATACCAATAATGCTTAATCTTGTAAAGCCAAACTGAATCCTACCATTTTCATAATAACTAATATCATCAGGCCCTCTATATATTAATGTCTTAGTCATTTCTTTAACTATTTCACTTGATATCTTACCTTTACCATGTATGTCAAAAATTCCACATATTCCACACATAAATTTTATATCCTTCCTGCTTTCTATTTTTTCGAAAGCATACTGTAATAATTCAATGCAGCACATCTACCTTTGCACATTTCATGATTACAATTTTCTTTATTACAGTATTTATCATTACCATCTTGAAATGAATTATATTTAATATATAGATCCTCAAGCATATCATTATAACTATCATACTTAAATATATTATCTACACTTAATTCTGGTACTCCCTCAAACGAAAAGCACCAATGCACTGATAAATCTGGGAGAATATCAGCATTAGGTTCAGGAAAACCGCATTCATATCTTAACTTATACCCAATTTTATATAATTTTTCATATAATTTATCACTTATAAAACATCCATTAACTGCACACTCAGTCGATAAATGAAGATCTGGTTTTATTTCTAAACATTTTTCTAATACCTCATAAGCCTTTTGATAATAGCTATTTCCAATATCTTTTTGAAACTCATTCTCGCATTTATATCCTATACATGAAGGTGCTAATCTTAAATTGTATATCTTATTATTGCAATTTTCTATAATTTTATATAAAAAATCAAAGTCTTTATTAGTATCTGAAATTGTCGCGGAGATATTATATTTATAATCCTTATTAGTGCAATTATTTAAATAATCTAGATTTGAAAGGATTATTTTCTGATTATATATATTATTTGTAAGTTCGAATTGATCTACATTAGCAAATATTACAACTTTTCTTTTTATTAATTCTGTCAATAATTTTTGATTACATGTAAGATTAGTCAACAGAAAAATAGATATTCTTGGATTATATTCTTTAATCATATCAATTATTTCTAATAATTGTGGATGAAGAGTTGGCTCCCCTCCTAATAAATAAACTACTGGTATAGATCCATCATTCCAATCCTTCCATTTTAATATTTTTCTTATGTCTTCTATTTTCATCATTTGCTTTTTTTGATTCTTCCACTCTCCCTCAAAGCACCAAGCACACTTTTGATTACATATATTTGTAAGTAATAATCCTAATCTTGTGAAAAATTTTTTCTCCATAAAGTTATACTCCCCTTATTAATCCGTTTTCAACTTTTAAAACTCTATCAGCTAAATTAAAATACCTATCATCATGAGTAATAGCAATAACACATTTATTTTTTTTCTTTAGACTCGGTAAAAATGTATCATAAAATAATTTTCTAAATTCAGGATCTTGATCTGCTGCCCATTCATCAAAAACATATATAGGCTTGTCCTCTATAAAGCTAATTAATAATGCTAATCTCTTTCTTTGTCCGGTTGAAAGTTTTAGAGTATTAAATTTTCCATTAACTATATTAACTTTATCCTCAAGCTTTAATATTTTTAAATATGGTTTTATTTTCTGTTCAATATTATCTAATCTAAGTCCATATAACTTATCAAAAAGATAGAAATCACTAAATATAGCCGAAAAATTATCCTGTAACATTCCTGAACTTATCTCTTTTCCGTTTAAAAGAATTTGTCCTTTATCACATGGATACAATCCTAGTAACACTTTTACCAAAGTTGACTTACCACCTCCATTTCCACCTGTTATGAATACTATTTCACCAGAATTAAATTCCTCATTAATCGGCCCAACTTTAAAATTATATCCATCATTATTTTTGTACTCATATTCTATATCTTTTAATTCAATAGCAATGTCCTTTTCCAAATCAACTGCTAATTGACTACTAACTATATCTTCTTCTAATAAAAGTGATTCTTCTAAAAAATTATTTAATCTATTCCAACTAATCTTAACTTGAAATATTCTTGGTATAAATGATAATAGTACATTTATTGGCCCTGACATATATAAAAATACAAATATATATGTGCTTAGTTTTGATTTTTCCATATTTTTAAATACTAATGGGAAAATAAAAGCAACTGCTCCAATAACAATAGTAAACATTAATTCACCTATTATATATGTTTTTGTAAATGCTAAATCACCTTCTTGTCTTTTTTCTCTATAATAATTACAACTCTTTATAATGTCTTGTTTAAATTCATAACTTCTTAAACTATTTATTTTTAATTCCTTAAAACCATTTATTAAACTATTAATAAGTTTAAAGAATATATCCTTCTTATTTCTTGCTTCATCCCAAGCTTTTCCTGATATTTTTCCTACCCAATAATACAATCCAGCTGCTATCATTCCTATTAATATAGATAATGCAACTCCATATATATTAATTATCCCAAGATATATTAAACAGCATATTAAAGTAACCGTATTAGTCGTAGCATTTATCGATATTGTTGCAAAATCACTAATTAGTTCTGTATCATCATTTAATACCACTTGAATCTTACCATCATCAATTTTTTCAAATCTATCATAAGGTATAAATAGCAATTTATTAATCATTTCTTTTCTCTTACTATAAACAATATTATTGCTTATTTTAGCTAACCTAGTTCTAACCACTTTCTGACCAAATATATATATACAAAGACCTAACGCAAAATATATTAATAACTTCTTTAAATCTTCTTTATCTCTATTTAAAGATTCATTAATTATAAATATAAGAAATGCATTACCAAATCCACTTATACTACTTAAAATCCCTATTAGAAATAACTGCATATCATCCTTTTTATCTGTATAATTACTAAGTGTATAATATAGAAAAAATGTGATAATGAAAATAAAGATACTTACTATTGCTACAAATATACTTTTTGAAGCCCACACTTTAATAAACGACCATGACAATCCTGAAAAAACTATATTGGGTGCTATATATATGCAACTAGCTAAAGATGCAATAATAAGAATAAATGATACAATTGACTTTATTAAATGTCCCTTTTCATTAGTAAATTTTCTTGCCCCTTTTTTTATTTCTAAAATCATTAGTATAATCTTAACTACTGTTGCTATGGTAAGCATTATCAATATTATAATTATAATGACACAACTAACATCTATAAGTTGAAATCTATCAGTTACCTCGTCTTTAACTTCTTCATCAAATAATATATTTTGAATAGATTCACCAATTAAAGGTACATATTCAGAATCAATATTTGCTAATACTCCTAAACCAAAGTTTTCATCTTTAATAATAGAAATATAAGAATAATAATTAGGATTATTACCTCCATGAGAAAACTTCCCATCTTTACTTTGATATATACTCCATCCCGCAGCATATGAACTTCCATCTGCTGCAGGGGATACTGTTCTATCTGGAATATGAGATTTATCAATTAAATCTTTAAACTCATCTGACATATCATAGTTCTTTATTTGTATACTAATCCATTTTCCTAAATCATCAGCATTAGTAATACAATATCCTGCAGCTGTATTTCCTCTAAATACTGGTGATTCATATGCTCTTGGTGCTAAAAATTCGTATTTATATCCTGTAGCTAACTTATCTAAAGTATCGTTCTTAAAATATGTATTTTTTAAGCCTAAAGGATTAAAAATGTATTCTTTCATGTAATCTTCATAAGAAGAACCAGTTACTTTTTCAATTATTAATGCTAATATATCATAATTAATTGTTGCATATTGATACTTATCTCCTGGATAAAAATCTAACTTTTTACCATTTATAATCTTTATTGTATTAGCTAATGCCTCTTCTGAATCATCGATAGGTATATCTGATATTGTCGAGAATGGTATTCCACTAGTATGATATAAAAGGTTACTTAACTTTATTTCCACATTTTCATTAATATAATTATTTTTATATTCTCCTTCATATCTCATATTGAACCATGGAATATACTTAGAAACAGAATCATTTAAATTTAATTTTCCTTCTTCTTCTAGTTTTAACACAGCTAGACCTGTATATGCTTTTGTAACAGACCCAAGTTCAAATAATGTACTTGAATCAACTTCTGTCTTGCTTTTTATGTCTGAATATCCATATCCCTTCTTTAAAATTTCTTGTCCATCTTTAATTACTACTACTGATAATCCTGGTATTTTCCCCTTCTTCATATCCTTTTCAATCATAGTATTTATTTGTTTATATTTGCCACTATTGATAAAGGTATTATTTAAGACATTTGCATATGTATCAGTATTTATTAATGTAATCATATAAAACAACACAAATCCCATCAATATACATATATACTTTCTCATTTTTGTAATCCTTTCAATATAATTAATGTTTCAATATATTTTTAACTTTATATATTATATATTACCATATTTTTAATATTTATCAAATTTTTTTATTATTTATCAAATTTTTTTATATTTGTTTTATTTTTTGAATAATTGTAATATTATGGTTATAATTATTATAAAAGGATATTTTGTATGAAAATAAATTCTTTAAAACTCAAGCTTGGATTAATCATCTCAAAAATCTAAATCTAAATTATAGTATTCTTAAAATCTACATAGTCTTCAAAATAATCATCTTGTAAAAAATAAATTCTTTGCAGTTTTCTACATAATAATATCAATCCCCTTAATCATTTTATTAAATAACTATTGAGCTATCTTAATTTAATTTTTAGTAAGTATAATTTTAGATATGACAAATAGGGGTATCAAATTAACTAATACCCCTGAAACTATCTTAGTTACACTAAGGTCAGGTCCAGAATGTTTAAAGTAAATACTTATTTTATACAATCTAGAGCATTTAATCCATTCTTTCTAACCGTGGATACATATCCACGAATTCTAGTAAATGATTTTGCATTATCTTTACTTCTAAATGTTCCAGAGACTTTTTGTTTAACCTTAGTCATTAGCAGATCACGCTCTGCAAGATTATTATCAAAAGTATATCAAAGTCATATATAAAGGCAAGTATTTGGTCTTTATATTCACTTAATTTATTAATTAGATTAAGGCTAATTTCTCTTTGGGGCATGACTCACTATTTGTAATATAATCTTCTTTGAATCCATTTTCTAATATTTGATTATATCTTTTTTCAAAGGCTTCAATTTTATCTAAAGTTAAAGCGTTGGCTCCAATATAAATCTACTTATTTTTTATTTCTATATAATAGATTTTTCATTGGTTCTGCCCATTTTTGTTTTTCTAGTTCTGATAAGCCATTTAACTCTCTAAAATATTCTAATTGCATAAAGCATGATCGCAATTAGAATATTTATGATATGATTTCCAGCTGTCATGGACTGCTGTGCCGGTAAACTTAGAGGGAATATTTATATCATCAATAGCTTCTTTACCACGTTTTGGGTGAGCCTCATAATATGTATATTTATTATTAGACGCTCGATGTACATTTTTTATCTATAGATATTCCAGTTTCATCAAAATAAACAGCACCTTGAGTTTTACCTGATTTAGTTCTTAAACTTTTTGTTTTCTTTTTGAAATCATCTGACGATGGCTGTTTACTACTACTATTATTACTATTTTTATTGACTTTTGGCACATTCATTTAAGGCTTTATTTTCCTTAGAAAGCTGATCTATATTTGAACTTTGTTCTTTTATTTAATTGGACTGTTCTTTAATCAATCCTATAACCTCATATATTCCTTTATTATATATTTCAATGATTTTGCCTTCTCTCACACAAGTCATCACCTTATCATCAGTTTATACAAGACCTCTTTATAATACCAAAAATTAATGATATCACTTATATTAAAATTATTTAATAGCTGATTAGTTACCAATTACTTTATCGTTCTATTTATTTCCTGTTATTGGATTATTTTTTCAATTCAACACCAGTCTCTAGTCATATTTTGCAAACTTCTACAAAATCAAAACTCCTCCAGCTCTATCTCATGTATTTTAATATCACTACCTATTAAACTTCTTAATATTTTTATATAATTATATATAAAATTATCTATTAATTTTTTACTAAAAACCAAATCATTATATTCAAATCTAAAAATTAATTCATTATTTAGAATTTCGCCCTCTAATAACATATCCATCATTAAACCTGATTTATTTATTTCATAATCTATTACTTCTAATCCTAATAGATTTAATTCTTTATAGTCAACATTATTTAACACAAACATTGTATTAAATAATGGATTTTTATTTTCACTTCTTGAAATATTTAAATCATTAACAATATCATCAAAAGGATAATCTTGATTTTTAAATAAATTATGAATAGTCTCCTTAACTTCATTTAATAACGCTCTAACTGTTTTATTAGAATTTAAAACGCTTCTTACTGGTAGAGTATTAATAAAAATTCCTACTATTTTATCTAAGTTTGCATGATGTCTTCCTGCTATAGGCGTTCCTATGATTATATCTTCCTCTCCTGAAAATCTATATAAGAGAATGTTATACGCTGTCAGTAAAATTACATATAAAGTTACTTCATTAGAATTGCCAAAATGTTCTAATTGCAATTTTAACTTGTTCCCTATACTAAACTTAGTTCGTTTTAACCTACCATCATTCTTATAAGTTAAATTGCATCTATTAAAAATATTACTTTTAAGATTATAATTATTAAGATTATTATACCAATATTTCTTTTGGGCCTGAAGTAATGGCGTTTGTAATAAATCCTTTTGCCAACAAGCAAAATCTTTGTACTGAAATTCTATACTAGATAACTCCTCCCCATTATATAATAGTGATAATTCATTGGTTAAAATTTTCAATGTTATAGCATCCGTACATATATGATGTATGTCTAATATCATTACATATTCTGAATCTTTACTTCTTATTATTCCAACCCTTAATAAAGGTGCCTTACTTAAATCAAAAGGTCGTACAAAATCAGTGATTAAATCATCAATGTATCTATTATTCTGTTCTATGATTTCAATCTGAAAATTTATATCGTGATTAATTACCTGAATCACTTCATTCTTATATAATTTTAAAGAAGTTCTAAGTGCCTCATGTCTCTTTATCAAACGAAGGAAACATTCTTCTAATTTTTTAATATCTAGTTCTCCTCTTATTATCTTAACTGTCTGAACATTATAAGCAATATCCGAAATATTCATTTTTTGTAAAATAAACATTCTTTTTTGACTGGATGAAACCGGAAAAAATTCTCTTTTATCTACATTTATTAAAGATTTATATGAATCCTCAGTAATATTTTTATCTATATATTCAGCTATATTTTCTATTGTCATTAGCTCTAATATATCTGTAATTAATATATTAACTTTGAAATTCTTCTTGATTCTAGATACTAAAACCATGGCATTTAAAGAATTGCCGCCCAATTCAAAGAAATTATCCCTTATTCCTATATTATCTATTTCTAAAATATTAATCCAAATATCAACTAATAGTCTTTCATTTTTATTTCTAGGTGCTTTATATTCTGAATTCCTATACCCAGTAATTTTTATTTCAAGTAAGCGAGATCTATCTATTTTACCATTAGCAGTTTTAGGTATATTATTAACTTCAACAAAAAAGGAAGGAATCTCATAGTCAGGGAGTTTTCCCATTAAATATTTTCTTAAATCTGGAATTAAAATTTTCTCTTTTGACGTATAATATGCCACTAAATATCTATTTCCTAGTGGATCCAATTTATCCAATACCACAACTTCTTCGATAATTCTAGCATCCTTAGGATAATCCTTATAACCTAACTCATCTATCATGTTATTTATTGATTCCATATCAAAATTATCATCTAACTCTTTATTAGAAGATTCCTTGGATGCTAATCCCAATCTACAATCCCAGCTTAACGGAATCATATAATTATGGAAACCTTTATTCTTTAAGTGCATATATATACCAACATCATTAACTAAACAGTTAGATGAACAAAATCCTGTATCATCAGGTGCACTCCATTCTTTATCTCTTTCTGATAAATATTTAATAATCATATCGGACGAACTATTGGCATATCTAAAGAAATCAATAAAGTATGTTTTTTGAAAATTATCATCTTCTAACTTTATATCTAATAACTTATTAGTTCTGTCATTTATAGAATGATAGACTTTTCTAAATTCTAATAGTTTATTATCTATATCTGTTTTATCATATATGCCTGTTCTCAAAACTACTTGTAACTTAGTGTCCATAATTTGGCCTCTCGATAATCCAGTTACGATAACATTAATATTATTTTCAAAAGCTATTTTAGTACTAATAGTTGTTAATGCCTTAAAGCATCCACTGCAAACTGTAGAATCGTTTTTTAAGCTTTCTATAAATATTTCATTCATATTAGCACAAGAATGTATAACACTATCTACATTCAAATTATTTGTTATTTTCTTGATATTATTAAAGGCCTTTTTTGATATATACCCATTATCAAAAGTAAATGCGAGAACTTTATACCCCATTTCAACAAGATTATATAATACATAAGTACTATCTTTACCTCCACTATATAAAAGCATACAATCATATTCACTTTTCTTTTCTTTTCTAGCCTTATTCATTATTATTTTAAAATCATCTATTTTTTTAAAATACTCTTCAACTTGATCCTTATATTCTTCATATTCCTCGCAAACATTACATATTCCATCCTCATTAAAAGTTATATCTGGACAATCAGATGTCATCAAACATCTTTTGCATGTTATAATTTTATCGTTTAATATTTTTTTTTCATTTTTAAAAGTTAATATTGAATTTTCTATTTCCTCTAATTCTATTCTATACCCCCTTATTTTAACTTGAGAATCTATTCTACCTATGCACTCTATATATCCTTTGTGATTCCATTTTCCCAAATCTCCAGTTTTATACATAACTAAATTTGTATTAAATGGATCTTTAATAAACTTACTAGAAGTCAATTTCTCATTATTTATATAACCTAATCCAATACCATTTCCTGATATATAAATTTCTCCTACAACTCCAAACGGCACAAATTTTAGATCTTTATCAAGAATATAAATATTTTGGTTAGCTAATGGAGTTCCTAAAGGTATAATATTATTATCTAATTTATCTAAATTTTCTCTACTAATAAGAAAAGTTGTATTATCTACACAACATTCGGTAGGTCCATATATATTATTAATTTTCACATTTTTTTTGTTAATACTATCAAAAAAACTTTTAACTATACTATAATTTAATTTTTCTCCCCCTATTATAAAATGCCTTACACTTAATCTAGAATCATCTATCTTTAATTCATTAGAAATCATACTTAGATGAGAAGGTGTACCATCGGAAATTTGAACATTATTTTTGCAATAGAAATCCAATAAGCTATCGCCCGTTATTTTTTCGTTTTCTGTTGGAATGATTAATTTATGTCCATTAATCAATGCCATAAATATTTGCTGTACAGAAGCATCAAAATAATATGGTGCTAAACAAGTTATATTCAATTTATCCTCATAATTATTATATATACTCTCTTGTAACCCTAAAACTAAATTAATTATATTTTTATGCTTTATCATAACACCTTTAGGATTACCTGTAGTTCCAGATGTATATATTATGTAGGCTAAATTATCAGATGATATATTTATCTTAGGATTAGGAATAATACCCTTATAAATACATTTATCAATAATAATTATGTCTTTTTCATTAGTAAAATCTATCTTATCTTTACAATTACTGCTGGTTAGAATTTTTTTTGCCTTACTATCATTTAATATATACTTAATTCTATCTATTGGATTATCTATATTTATTGGCAAATAAACTCCTCCAGCTTTAAGCACAGCAACAATCCCTATAATCATTTCTATAGATCTTTCAAAATATAAACCAACTACTTCTCCTGTTTTTAATCCACTTTCTATTAGCAAATTTGCAATAGTATTTGCGTTATTGTTTAATTCTCTATAAGTTATTTGATACTCTAACTGTTTAATTGCAAAATTATTAGGTGTTTCTTCCACCTGTCTCTCAAATAAATAATTTATTGTTTGTTTTTTATTAAAATATAGTTTTTTTCCTTCTCCTAATAATATTAGTTTATTTCTCTCTTCTTTTCCCATAATATCTATCATTTTTAATTTAATTTCTGGCATGGCGGCTACTTGATTTAAAAAATTCACTAAATGATTTTCTATGTTCTTAATCTTTAATTTACTAATTAAATCAATATTATACTTTATACTACAAAAAATATTATTATCTTCAACTTCAAATTCAAATATCGTAGATACATTAAATTCTTTTAATTCTTTATTTGAACTAATATTATTTAATCTGACTATAGTATCAATTATAGCTGTTTTATTGTCGAATTCTTCTATCCCAACAATTTTATATATCTGATGTATATCTAAGCTACTAAACTTATTTATATTTACAAACATTTCCTTTGATTGTGATAAAAATTCTTTAAATGTACTTTCTTCTTTAATACTACTTTTGAACATAAGTATTTTATCATACTGTTTAATATTTATTTTTTCTTTAGTAATAGCCTCTGTTCCTATAACAACATCATTATTATTAGAATAGACTTTTAAAATATATTGTACAGCAGAAATCATATATATATATATTCCAATATTAGAGTTATTACAGACTGTAAAAATTTTTCTTGCAACTTCTTTTGGGATCATAAATTTTATACTGGAATATTTAACCTTGTTTTTACATATTATTTTATCGCTAAAACTACTTTTCTTAATATCTTTGTTAATTACTTTTTTCCAAAATTCCTCATAAGTCTTTAACTTACTATCGCTTAATTCTACCATCTATATCCCCCTTTTCATTAATAAATCATTTTATTTGATATGGACCTAGGTCAATAGTTTGGACACATTTTGTTAAATTATGACCTTTACTATATCCTCTTTCATTTGTGGAGTAATATAACCAATCGAGCCATGAATTCTTTTACGGTTGTACCATGGATAAAGATAAATAAATCTAGTTTTGCACTTTCAAAATCAAAGTATTGAACATTGTTCACTTGTTCTTTTTTCAAAATTGAATGAAAAGACTCTATGCATGCATTATCATAATTATGTCCTTTTCTGCTATTAGAGCTTTTCATTCTGTATTTCTTTAATCTATTAAGAAATTCTGTGCTTGTATACTGTACTACAAGGTCAGAGTGAAAAATAGCGGAGCCGACAGGCTGCTGAAGTGTATACGCATTATCTAAAGCAGCTATCGCTACGGAAGCATCCATTATTTTTGAAAATAAATGTCCAACTATTTTTCTTGTATATAAATCCATAACAGATGCCAAATAGCACCATCCATCTTTTAATGTATAAATGTAAGTTATATCTCCAACCCATTTCTCATTTATCTTAGTTGCTGTAAAATTCTGCTTAAGCAGATTCTCTCGTTCCACAACTTTCTTATTAATTTTTGCAGGTCTAAATTTCCTTATTACTATCGAATGAATATTTAATTGTTTCATTAATCTTTGAACACGCTTAATATTAATATTTTGTCCTGATGTCTCAAGAATTTTTTGGATTTTTGGTGCACCATACCTACAATTACTTTCAGCATAAATTTCAAGTATTTGATTTTTTAGAGTTTCATTTTCCAACATCCTTGGGGACGGAGTATAATGATGATATTGATGTGTAATACTTTACACATCAATATCACTGAATAAATCAATTTATTATCATTAATGAATTTAATTATATCTCTTGGTCTTTTGAGAATATGGCTATAGCTTTTTTTAAGATTTCAAGTTCCATTTCAATTTTTTCATTTTCTTTTTTTAACTTGGATATTTCTTCAGCGTTCTTTGTATCTTTTATTTCATTATTTTTGTTCTTGCTAGCAGTTATTATTGGTTTCTTAGATATCTTCTCTTTGGGCTGAACTTGATTAATTCAGTTATTAAGTGATGCTGTTGAAACGCCATATTCTTCGCAGATTTCTTTAATCGGTTTTCCAGTGTTATAGACCTCAATTATCATTTTCTTAAAATCTTCTGTATAACTTTTCCTTCTCATTCGAACACACCTCTCTTACTTCAATTATAATTTATTTCAAGAATGTGTCCATGAAACTATACTAGCATCAATATTTATTCCAATATATAAATACTCCACAATATTGATCTTTTAATATATCAATATTATTACAACTTTTATATAACATTTTATTCTAAATAGTTTTTTACTCTTATTTAAAATTTACTTCAGTAATTGAAAAATTAAGTTTAAAAATGTTAATGTGTGAAAACTTTTAAAACCTATATTTCTTTATAGCACAAATTAATATCAAAACGTACATAAATCATAATCATTAATAGAAATTCTATTCCCTAGAACTCATTATAATAGGCATTAACTTATACTTAATTCATGAATACAAATTATACCTTATACTATTTTAAAATATTTTGAATTTCACTAGCTAAATACTCAATCTCTTCATTAAATATAGAAAAATGATTTCCTCTAACCTTTCTATATCTAATTCTTCCAGTAATAACACTTTCCCATATACGATGATCACTTTTAGTAGAATCAATTGCTTTAATAAAATCAATGGAACATTTCACTTTACTTTTCGGATAGTAATTATCATTCGCTCTTATCAACGTTCTTATTAAATTTATTTTTTTCAACAATTCAAAACCATTATAGTTATTCCAATCAGCAATTAACTTATATGTTTCGTTATAACTAAATTTTTTAAAAATATCATCTATTTTAATATCCATTATTATTTCTTCATACGCTTCATATAATTTTTCAATACTTTTAAAATTATTACTAACTTTAATATTTGTTAAATTGCTTAAGTATGTCACCTCATCTTTAACTTTAAAACTACTTCGTGAGTTCATCTGAGATATATACGAATCAATCAATATTAACTTTTTAACAGTTTCGCCTTTCTCCTCTAATTGCCTGCAAATTTCAAATGCTAATGTTCCACCCAAGCTCCATCCTGCAATAAAATATGGCCCCTCTTTTTGGAAAAACTTCATATATCCTAAATATTCCTTAGCTAACTCCTCTATGCTAGTATTTATAGGAATCCCTGTTAATAATTCTTCAGCATCTATTCCTAAATAGGTATAATTATTATCAAGTCTATTAACTAGAGCTATATATGATGCTATTTGTCCGCTTCCATCATGTATAAAAAACAAATTATTACTACTATTAGAATCTTTTAAAAGTTTAACTTTTTCATATTTATTTATATAATTAAAATTTTTCTTCGAAATACAATTAGATAAATCGGAAATACATTGATTATTAAAAATGTCTGCTATACTAAAATTTATGTTAAAAAGCTTATTAACTCTACTCGCCAAAATAATACTCTTTATGGAATTTCCACCTAATTCAAAAAAATTATCATTTATGCCTATCCGTTTTACAGCTAACACTTCTTTCCATATCTCTACTAGCTTTTGTTCTATTTCATTTCTTGGGGCTTTATATTTACTTCCAATATTTATATTATCATATGGTTCTGGCAATGCTTTTCTATCTATTTTTCCATTCGATGTTAATGGCAATTTTTTTAAATATATAAAAAATGATGGTATCATGTAGTCTGGTATCTTTTTACTTAAATTCTCTCTAAGATCTTTCACTGTTAAATTGCTATTGGTAACTAAATATGCACATAGATACTTACTTCCTGTCTTATCTGTTCTGTCTATAACTACTGCTTCTTTTATCTGATCGTTATTTAGCAAATTCTCTTCTATTTCACCCAGTTCAACTCTAAATCCTCGTATTTTAACTTGATAATCAATTCTTCCTAAATACTCTATATTCCCATCCGGTAACCATCTTGCCAAATCTCCAGTTTTATACATTTTTGTTCCTAATTCAAAGCGATTATCTATAAACTTTTCCTTCGTTAAATCTTTCCTATTTAAGTATCCTCTTCCTAATCCCTTTCCACTTATATAAAGTTCTCCCTTTATACCTACCGGCAATAGATTTCTATATTTATCCAAAATATAAATTTTTCCATTATCTACTGGTTTTCCTATACTTATTGTACTTCCGTCAATATTATCTACTGAGTAGATGGTTGCATATATACTTGCTTCTGTTGGTCCATAAAGATTTTCTACTTTAATTGATTTTAATAATTTATTTACAAAAGTAATATCTGATATTTTTAAAGCTTCCCCTGCTGTTAATATATATTTAAGTTTACCTAAACTTTTAATATTTTTTTCACTTAAATAATTCATGAAAATATTAAACATTGAAGATGTAAAATTTATATGTGAAACCCCATTTTTAATTATTTCATCTAATATTTTATCAGGTTCCTTTTCATAATCAGGTTTTAAAATTACTAATTTTCCACTACCAATAAACCATCCAAATATTTCCGAAACTGATACATCAAAACAATAATTTGTTTTTAATAGATATGCATCTTCTGAAGCCAATTTATATTTTCTTTCTAAACAAAGTAATGTATTCAATACACTCCTATGTTCTATCATAACGCCTTTTGGATTTCCAGTTGTTCCTGATGTATATATTACATAAGCTAAATTTGTCTCTTTATTTAATAAATTTAAATTACAAACATTTTTACTATAGCTTGCTTGATCATCTAAATCTACTATTTTGATATTTACTTCTATCTTTTCAGCTAACTCTTTTCTTGATAAACACATACTACATTTGCTATCCTTTAAAATATAATTTATTCTTTCTGAAGGATATTTAGGATCTATTGGTACATAAGCTGCTCCAGTTTTCAATATAGCTAAAATTCCAATTATCATTTCTAGTGAACGTTCTACCATTATTCCAACTAATTCTTCTTCTTTAATACCCTTATTTCTCAATTTCCATGCAAGTGTATTAGCCTTTTCGTTAACTTCTCTATAATTTAATTTTTTATCTCCATATACTAATGCTATATTATTAGGTATTTTTTCTACCTGTTCTTCAAATAGTTGTGTAATTGTTTTATCTTTTTTGTGATCTACAAAAGTATCATTAAATTCATACAGTAACTTAGACTTCTCACATTTTGTTATCATTTCTATTTCACATAAATTTACATTTATGTCTACTGATATCACTTTAAGTATATTCTTAAAGTGCTCTAACATTCCTGACATAGTTTCTTTCTTAAACAATGCCGTACAATATTCTAAATTTACTAATAACTCCCCATCTATCTCCCTTACCATAAACGTCAGGTCAAATTTAGATACTTTATTTTCTTGATTACATTCTTTTAATGTTAGATCCCTAATCTCTATATCTTTACCATGTATATCTTCCATTATAAACATTACATCAAATAGTGGATTCCTACTCATATCTCGATTTATACTTAATTTATCTACTAACTCATCAAACTGATAATCTTGATTTTCATAAGCCTTTAATGCATTTTCTTTTACCTCATTTAAAAACTCTTTATATGTTTTTTCTCCTATTGGATAATTTCTCATTGCAAGAGTGTTTACAAACATACCTATGATTTTCTCAAAATCTGCATGTGATCTTCCTGCTATTGGAGTTCCTACTATTATATCTTCTTGTCCAGTGTATTTTGAAAGTAAAATATTTATTCCTGATAGAAGTAACATATGCATAGTACATCCTGCTTTTTTAGCAACTTTGTTTAACTCCTTTGCTAATTCTACATCTATTACAGAATTCACACTATTTCCAACAAAACTTTGTACTGATGGTCTTGCAAAATCAATTGGCATATTCAATATTGGTATTTCATTTGAAAATCTATCTATCCAATATCGTTCTTGCTTCTTTATTTGACCTAATCTTAGAAAATTATTTTGCCACTCCGCATAATCCTTATACTGAATTTTCAAATCATCTAATTCTTTTCCATCATAAATACTTATAAGTTCATTAATCAATATTCTCATTGATATACCATCAGATATTATATGATGCATATCATATAACAATATATGCTTTTCTTCTTCTAGTTTTATAACCCTAACTCTTAAAAGTGATGGTTGAGATAAATCAAATGGTCTTATAAATTCTTTTATCATCCTGTTTTTATCTAATATTTTACCTTCATGTTTAATATATTCTACGCTAAATTGTACTTCTCTATTAACTATTTGCACTATTTGCTCTTCTATAGTACCAAATGATGTTCTTAAACTTTCATGCCTTTGTATTAACTTTTTAAAAGTTTCTTCTAATTTTTCTATCTTTAATTTACCCTTAACTTCTATAACTACCGGCATATTATATACAATACTTTTTAAATTAAAATGTTGTAACATATACATTCTCTTCTGGGCCGAAGATGCTTCATAATAGTTTCTTTCTTCTACTTTTTGTATATTTTTATATATGCTCTTTTCCGTCTTTTCTATATATTCACTTATTCCACTTATTGTTGGATACTTAAATATTTCTCTTATTGATATTTTAACAGACAATTCTTTATGGATTTTTGAAACTAATACTGTTGCCTTAAGAGAATTTCCTCCAATCTGAAAAAAATCATCATTTATACCAATTTTTATCCCTGAAAAAATCTCTCTCCATATTTTTACTAAAATTCCCTCTGTTTTGTTTCTTGGTGCTTCATATTTACTTAAATTATTGTTAAAGTCTGGTTCAGGTAATGCTCTCTTATCAATCTTACCATTAACTGTTATAGGCATCTTATGTAAACATACAAAAAAAGTTGGAATCATATAATCTGGTAAACTTCTTTTTAAATAATTTTGCAAATTCAATTCTTTAGTATCTTTATTACATACTACATATGCGCATATATACATATTATCATCTTTATTCTTTTTTATAACAACAGTCGCTTCCCTAACATCTTCATGTTGTAATAATTTATTCTCTATCTCTCCAAGTTCTATTCTAAATCCTCTTATTTTTACCTGATTATCCATTCTTCCTATGTACTCTATTTCTCCATTAGGCATCCATCTTGCCAAATCTCCTGTTCTATACATTTTCTTACCTGCCTCAAATGGATTATCAACAAATTTTTCTATTGTTAAACTTTTTTTATTTAAATAACCTCTAGATATTCCGTCTCCTGATATATATAATTCTCCTACAACACCTATTGGTAAAAACCTTTTATTTTCATTTAAAATATATATCTTAACATTATTTATTGGTTTTCCAATTGGTACTGAATTATATTTTTCATTTTTTATCCTATAAAAAGTTGCTATATCCGTGCATTCCGTAGGTCCATATGTGTTTATTATTTCTGCATTATAATTGCCTGAATCTCTCCATTCGTTTAATTGATTTATATTTATAACTTCCCCACCTAAAAATACATACCTTAAACTTTTTAACCCTTCATAACTTGTATCTTTATTTAAATCTATTATTGGATTAAATGCACTTGGTGCACAGTTAATTATAGTTATTTTTTCTTCATTTATTATTCTATTTATTTCATCATAGTTAATTATACCTTTATTAGCTAAGGTTAATTTTCCTCCTACTATTAACGGTGCATATATATTTTTCTGTGATAAGTCAAAGCCTACCGACGACATTAATAATACATTATCCTTTTTAGACATCTCAAATTCACTTGAATACCATTTAATTAAATTATTAAATGATCCACGTTTAACCATGGTTCCCTTTGGTTTTCCAGTAGTTCCTGATGTATAAATTATATAAATTAAATCATCAGGAGTATTTATATTTTCTAACTTACTAGAATCTAATTCAAATAATTTCTTATCAAATAAATCGATAATTTCCCCATGAAATTCTACATCACATATTAAATCTTTCATTGTCAGCAATATATTGCTCTTACTATCTTCTAACATATATTCTATTCTTTCCTTTGGATAACTTGGATCTATAGGTAAATAAACTCCTCCAGCTTTTAAAATTCCTAGTATCCCTATTATCATTTCTGGAGATCTTTCTGAAATAATTCCAACAATAGTATTGGGGTTAACTCCTTTATCTCGCAATACCCGTGCTAATGAGTTTGATTTTTTATCTAAAATCTTATATGTCAACTTTTGATTCTCAAATATTAGTGCAACCTTATTCGGTTTTTTTTCTACCTGCTCCTCAAACAACTCTTCTATTGTCTTATCTATAGGATAGTATTTCTCTGTATTATTAAAATTTTCTAACAAGTTTTCTTCTTGTGGAGACAACATCTTTATATCTTTTAATTTAACATTTGGGTTACTGACAATTTCATTTATCACATTAATAATATGATGCAAAATATTACTAGTACCTATAGTCTCTCTATAAGATAATTCTAATAGTATTTCTTTCTCCGTTATATCTACTTCTAATACTAACTGAAAATCATTTCTTTTTATTTCTTCATGTATATTTTTACAGCTAACAATATATTTATCTAAACTTATATTTCCTTTTTCTAATGTAAAATCTTCAATAGTTTTTATTAATGGAAAATTTGATAATTCATTTGAGATACTTATCTCCTTTGATATGTTTTTTAATAATTCCATAAAACTAGATTCTGCATTTAATACTCCATTAAGTATGACACAATCATTAATCTCTTTTATTTTGGCATTATTCTTTAATATTGGCGATAATATATATATTTTTTCTTTTCCAGTATATCTCGATATAACGTATTGGAATACTGAAACAAACATTGTATAGCAAGCTACTGGGGAATTATTACACATATTTTTTATTAGTTTAAAAGTTTCTCCATTTATGCTAAACTCTTTTTTAATAGTATTTGTATCACTATTAGTATATATAAATGCAGGTTCACCACTATTACTAATTTTTTCATTCCAATAAGATCTCTCTTTAGTATATTTATTACTAAACATAATTATATTTTGTTTATACACATCAAATGACATTTATGCATTTCTCCTATCTTTAATTTAGTAATAACATAGCTAAAAGTCATTATCAAAAACTCTTATATTAATAATGACTCTTACTCACTTTACTAAAAAACTCAACTCTAATACTAAATTATAATTCTCTACCTAAAAATTAAATTCTATATCATCTAATTTAACCCCTTCATTTACAAAATCTTCAAATTCTATTTGATTTAAGCGAATGTCCATATTTTCACTAACAACATTTAAAACTTTAAGATAATATTCTGATAATCTTTCTATAGTTTCCCTATTAAACAATCTTACACAATATTCAATCTCAAAATTAATATTATCATCATATTGAAATACATTTAATGAGAAATCAAACTTTGATATTTTATTAGTACTCTCCAAAAATTCAATTGACATATTTTCTAATGTAACATCCCTTTTATTATTGGTTCTAAAGTTAAAGATTGTATCAAATAATAGATTTCCACCTATAGTTCTATCTATTTTTAAAAGATCTATTATCTGTTCTAAATCAAGATCTTGATTATCATAAGACTGTAATAAAGTATTTCTAACATCATACAAAAATTCTCTAAAAGTTTTTTCACCCTTGGGATAGACCCTTATTGCAAGGGTATTTACAAACATACCAATGACTTTTTCTAAATCACTATGTCCGCGACCTACTATTGGAACCCCTATTACCATATCCTCATCTGTTGTATAATTAGCTAATAACGTAGCGTAAGATGCAAATAAAACCATGTACATTGTTGTACCTGTTTCTATACAAACTTTCTTTATTTTTTCTACTAACTCTTCATCTAAGTCAACTAAAACCCTATCTCCATTAAAATTTTGTATTTCTTCTCTTTCATAATCCAATGGCATATTTAATTTGGGAATTGAATTTCTATACATATCCATCCAATATTTTTCTTGATCTTTAAATTTTCCATCCACAATCATTTTATCTTGCCATACTGCAAAATCTCTGTATTGGATTTTTATCTCCTCTAACTGATTTCCTAAATAAATTTTGATAAATTCGTTTATAATTATTTCAATAGATTGTCCATCTGCGATTATATGATGAATATCTACTTGTAATATAAATTCATTTATGCAAAGCTTTATTATTTTAACTCTAATCAAAGGTCCATTTTCTAAATTGAAAGGTCTAATAAATTGCTTTTGAAAATCTTGGAATTCAAAATTCATTTTATCAACTTCATCATATTCAATTAAAAACTTAAATTTCGGATTAATTTTTTGAACTATATTATTGTTTCTTAATTCAAATGTAGTTCTAAGTATATCATGCCTATCTATCAAATACTCAAAAACACTTTTTACCTTCACGATATCTAATGGCCCATTTATTTTCACAGCTATTGGTATATTATAACTTGTACTTTTAGGATCAAGTTGATTAATCATATATAATCTCTTTTGTGCTGATGTAGCTGGATAATACTCCCTCTTCTCAACCTTGAGGATAGCTGAATAGATATTCTTTTCAAGGCTTAATATTTTTTCACTAATTCCTTTAATGGTAACATTTTTAAACAACTCCTCAATAGATAGCTTAACATCAAACTCTTTTTGAATTTTAGGCAATATAATTATTAATTTTAATGAATCGGCTCCTAAATCAAATAAATTATCATTTATACTTATATTATCGACGTTAAGAACTTCATTAAACATTTTACATAATTTTTTTTCTATATCATTTCTTGGTTCTAAATATTCATTATATTCTGACCTTTCAAACTTAGGAATCGGTAGTCTTTTTTTATCTAACTTTCCATTAACATTTACAGGCATATTATCAATTTGTATAATAAATTGTGGAACCATATAGCTAGGTAATTCCATATATAACTTTCTTTTTAAAGCTTTTATGTTAACCTCAGTGTCTGATACTATATAAGCACAAATATATTGATTGTGACTGATCTCATCATTATATACTATAGTTACATCGTTTATCTGTGGATCTCTTAACATAACTTGTTCAATTTCATCTAGTTCTATTCTATATCCACGTATTTTTATTTGATTATCTATTCTTCCTAAATACTCAATATTCCCATTTGGTAGCCATCTTGCTAAATCGCCAGTTCTATACATTCTTTGGCCATCTGCAAAACTATTTTTAACAAATTTTTTCTTAGTAAGTTCATCATTATTCAAGTAACCTCTTGTTACTCCTGAACCAGCTATACACAATTCTCCAGGTAATCCAATAGGTTGAATTTTCCCATCCTTATCCATTATATATACAGAATAATTTGCTATTGGTTTTCCTATTGGAATATTATATTCTAAATCTTCACCACACTTATAATAAGTTGCACATACAGTTGACTCTGTAGGTCCATAAGTGTTATATACATCCCTGTCCTTAATAATATTTGATACATATTCCCTTTTAAGAATATCTCCACCACTTATAACTAATCTTACACTTTTACTAAGTTCCATCTGATTCATCGCGTATATTAATAATGGCGAAGCACTAATTATTGTTATTTTGTAGTCATTTATCAAGTTCATCAGCTTTGTCATATCTTTAATATCAGATCTACTTGGAATAACTAATTTTCCTCCAACTGTTAATATAGGATATAACTCTTCTATACTGGTATCAAAAGCATAAGATGCCTGTTGCAACATTACATCTTGATTACTTATTTTATATTCATGGCAAAATGCATTTATATATGCAGTTACATTTCTGTGTTCTACCATAACACCTTTAGGTCTTCCTGTAGAACCTGAAGTATAGATTATATATGATAAATTATTGGGTTCACTGTTTTCTAATAAATTACTACAATCCCCCGTATATAATTCATCATTATTTAAATCTACTACTCTTACATCAAACTCACTAATACCTAAATTTTTTACAAACTTTTGCTGTGTTAATATTATCTTTGTGCCACTATCTTCAATCATAAACTTAGATCTTTCTATTGGATATTCAGGATCTATTGGTAAATACGCCCCACCTGCTTTTAATATAGCAATTAATCCAATCATCATTTCTATAGATTTATCTACCTTTATTCCAACAATATCTTCAGTCTTCACTCCAAACTTACGTAATTTTCCAGCTAATGCATTAGCTTTTTTATTTAATTCAAAATAAGTTATTTTTTCCCTATCATATTCTACAGCAATAGCATTTGGAGTCTTCCCTACCTGTTTCTCAAACAATTTATGAATTGTAGTATCTTTATCATATTCTACGAAAGTATTGTTAAAGTCATTTATAATTTGCTGTTCTTCAGCTATAGATAAAGTTTTAATATCCTTTATCTTTAAACAAGCATCGTTAACAACTTGATTTATAATGTAACTAAAGTGTTTTGCCATTCTTTTAATCGTCTCATCTTTAAATTTATTTACGTTATACTCAAATATACATTTCAGTTCCCCTGAATCTATAATAATAAAATCTACTTGTATATCCATATTTGCTTGGTTATATTTAAAATCATCATAAAATTCAAATTTTAAACCTTCAACTTGTAATCTTTCATTTTTTTCTATCTCTGTATGAAAGTTAACTAAAGTATTTATTAATTTATCAATTTGTAGTTTATGAAATGGGAAATATTGATTTTCGTAAGAAGCTATTAAATTTTCATTAGTCTTATTTACGAATTCCGTAAATATAATATCTTTATCTATTCTATTCATTATTGGTATTATGTTAATGAAAGACCCAATAATATCTTTGTATTCAGGTAACCTTCTGCCTGCTGAAATAGATCCAATAACAATCTTATTTTCTTTACTATATTGGTTAAGTAATAATGCATATAGTGAAAATATTACCGTATGAAGAGTCGTTTTTTCATTGTTAGCTATTTCTGTTAACTTATTAACTATGCTACTTTGAATAATTACTTGGACTTTTTCCCCCCTATATCCATCCCCTTTAAAGTCATATGGGATCTGAAGAGGTTTGACATCATCTGAAAACTTATTTTTCCAATATGCTTCCATTTCTTTGATTTTTTTATCTCTTATCAATTCACTTTCGTTAACTAGATAATCTACAAGATCATACTCTTTACTTTCTAATTTTTCATCCATATACAAGTAAACTAGTTCCTTATAAAGAATATTTAATGAATATCCATCAATAACTATATGGTGAATATCTATAAATAAGGAATATTTTTCTTCATCAGTTTTAACAAGTAAAGCTCTCATTAACGGGTAAGAATCTATATCAAAGTGCTTTATAAATGCTTTAATATATTCATCAATATCGCTACCAATATGTTCTTCATATTTTAATTTAAATTCTACTTCTTCATGAACCATACAAACTACTTCTTCATCGATTATATGAAAAGAAGTTCTAAAGGCTTCATGTCTCTTAATTAATTCAATTAGGACTTTTTGTAGCTTATCTTTATCTACAGATCCTTCTATATTTATAATAAGAGGTATATTTGATTCTGCATTATTAGGGTCATTTTTATTAGCAATAAATAATCCTTTTTGATTTTGCGTAACTGGGTAATATAATTTTTTATCTGCCTTTTTAACTCCTTTATAACCAACCTTCTCCTTTGAACTTATATATTCACTTATTTCTTTTATTGTTGGTGACTTAAATAGTTCTCTAATAGGTACTTCGATAAATAATTCTTTGTGTATTTTTGAAGCTAATATTGTTGCTTTAAGCGAATGTCCACCCAATTCAAAAAAATTATCATTTATTCCTACTTTTTCAACTTCTAATACTTCATTCCACATTAATACTAATTTTTCTTCCAATTCATTTCTTGGAGCTTCGTATTTTCTTCCTGTATTTACTTCACCTTGTGGTTTTGGTAATACTTTTCTGTCTATTTTTCCATTTTGATTTAGTGGCAATTTTTCCAAGTATATGAAAAATGACGGTATCATATAATCTAATAGTTTGACTGATAGATATTTTCTAAGTTCTGATACTGTTAATTCCTTATCTGATACTAAATAAGCACATAAATATTTATTTCTAAAAGTATCCTCTTGATCTGTGACTACAGCTTCTTTTATTTCCTTTATGCTTAATAATACATTTTCAATTTCACCTAGTTCTATTCTAAAACCTCTTAATTTTACTTGATTATCCATTCTTCCTAGAAACTCTATTTCTCCATTTGGAAGCCATTTTGCTAAATCACCTGTTTTATATAACTTTTCACCTTGAACATAAGGATTATCTATAAATTTTTCCTTGGTTAAATCCTTATTATTTATATATCCTCTTGCAACTCCATCGCCACTTATGCAAAGCTCTCCAGGTAGACCTATTGGTTGTAACCTTAAATTTTTATCAAGGATAAGAATCTTTGTGTTTTGAATAGGCTTCCCTATAGTTATGTCTCTATTTTCCACTAGTTTAACTGAGGACCAAATTGTTGTTTCTGTTGGACCATACATATTATAAATTTTTAAGTTCTCAAACGCTCTTAACTCTTCTACCAAATTGTTTGGCATTTTTTCTCCACCTACTAGAACTAGTTTTAATTTTTCTAAACTTTCTTTAAACTTACTATCCTCCATAAGTAATTTCATTCTAGATGGTGTGGTTTGAATTACCTCTATTTCATTTTCTAATATTAGCTTATTTATTCTTGACGAATCTGTAGCATCATCATTTTTTGTTATAACTACTTTCATTCCGTTTATTAATGGTAATAAAGTTTCTAACACAAATATATCAAAAGACATTGTAGTTATACATAAAATTGATGAACAATTGTTAATATTAGTCCTATCTATAATTCCATTTATAAAGTTATTAACTTGTCTATGCTCAATCATAACCCCTTTAGGATTTCCAGTTGTACCTGATGTATATATTACATATGCTAAATTATTAGAATTACTTGTCTTATCCAAATTTCTACATAATTTTAAATCTCTTAATTCGTTAATATTTATTATTTTTCCGTCATATTCAATACTTTCTTTTAAGTGCTTCTGTGTTAATAATAACTTAGTGTTACTATCATTTAACATATAAGAAAGTCTTTCTTTAGGCGTTTCAGGATCAATTGGTAGATATGCTCCTCCAGATTTTAGTATTCCCATAATTCCTATTATCATATCTAAGGAACGTTCCACCATTATTCCTACAGTACTATCAGGTTTCACACCAGCTTCTCTTAGAATATTAGCTACTCCATTAGCCTTTTTATTCAATTCCTTATATGTTAAATTTATACTGTCAAAAACTAATGCTATATTATCAGGTGTTTTTTCTACTTGTTCTTCAAATAGCTCTTGTATTGTCTTATTTTTCTGGTAATAAGACTTTGTGTCATTAAAATCATGTATTATTTGATTTCTTTCTTTTTCTGTTAATAATTCAATTTCGCATATTTTTATTTCAGTGTCATTAGTTATATCTTTCAACACTTTTATATAATGATTACGTAATCTTTTTATTGTATCTTTTTTAAATATTTTTGTACAATACTCAAAACTCATTTGCAATGTTCTACTATTTTCTAAGGCATATAAGGTTAAATCAAATTTAGATATTTTATTTTTCTTTTTATAAGATTTTAATACAAGTTCACCTATTTCAATATTCTCACTATTAACTGTATCAATAATATTAAACATTACATCAAATAACGGATTTCTGCTCGTATCTCTTTTTATATCCAATTTTTCTACTAAAGTTTCAAATTGATAACTCTGATTTTTGTATGCCTTTAGAGAATTTTCTCTCACTTCTTTTAAGAAATCCAAATATTTTTCATCTCTTTTGGGCATGTTTCTTAATGCTAATGTATTTACAAACATACCCATTATATTTTGAAGATCTGCATGCACTCTTCCGGCTATTGGTATTCCTATAATTATATCTTCTTGCCCACTATACTTTGATAAAAGTATATTTAATGCTGATAGTAAAACCATATGCATTGTTGTTCCTGTTTCTTTTGCAAGCTTTCTTATATCTTCTGTAGTTTTTTCATCTATCTCAAAATTTACATTATCTCCTTCAAAACATTTATTAACAGGTCTTTCATAATCACATGGTAAATTTAATACTGGTATATCATCACTAAATCTATTAATCCAGTACTCTTCTTGCTTTGTCATTTCTTCTGATTTGAAGAAATTATTTTGTAGTACTGCAAAATCTTTATATTGAAGCTTTAAAGGTTCTAAGAATTTTCCATTATATAAATCTGTAAACTCTCTTATTAATATGCTCATAGATATGCCATCACATATTATGTGATGCATATCTAAAAGCAAGTATGTTTTCTCTCTATTTTCTACCAATATTGCTCTAAATAAGGGGGCCTTTTCTAGTTCAAATGCTCTTACAAATTTATCTATGACACTTTCTAGTTCTTCATTATCTTTTCTAACCACTAGATTAAATTCGTATAAATCATCAATTT
>JAEZKY010000110.1 GCA_023435985.1 Bacillota bacterium
CAAATATCACTTTTTGTCTATCTTCCATATTTTAGTTATTACAATATACAATTATCATCAATATAGAACAATTGATAACTGCTGAAAAAAGACTTAATTATTTCAAGCAGCATTAACAACCATTTTATATACTTTAAATATTATAATATACGAATTTTTCTAAAATACATGCTTAATTGAACTTATCTCGTTTAAAGTAACCTACTGCTATCAACACTATCAGGGCCAATATTCCAAGACTGGTGTAAGGGTTATTTTTCATAGTATTCAACGTATTTTTAAGTGATACTTCTACAGGGTTTTGCCCCCCTCCACTAGATCCTCCATTTAGCCCATTAGACTCAATATTCCCAAATAATCCAGCTCCAGATCCATTTCCATTACCGTTAGCAGTTCCATTACCTTTGCCAAGATACGAACCATTACCATTATTATCTTTATAACCTGTAGTATTACTATTTTTACCAGGAGCAGGTGGTTTATTAATTGGTTTACTAGAGTTAGTTGATGAAGTTATGGTAGGATCCGATGAAAGCAGACTTAATACACATACCATAGGGCATATCCCATTATCCGAACCAAAATAATTGGCCCCCACAGTAAATGTACCTAATAAAGGGTTACTTTTAATAGAAAACCTCCCATTACCAGTTATACGGTTATTTTCAATAGTAATTGGCGAATCGGATTCATGGTAATTATCCCCAATAGCAATTCCATTCCCATCATTATACCTACCCAAATAAGTATTCGAATTTTTAGTACTATTAGCAATGATATTGAATATTAAAGTATCATTAATACTCGTTGAATCTATATAAAACCCATTTAAATTTCCAGTAATATTATTCCATGAAAAATAAGTGTTATTTGTTGTGCCCTCCATAGTTACACCATTTAACTGGTTTTTACTGATCTCGTTGTAAGAAACATTAACCCGGTTAGTGTCTGATAAATAAATCCCATGACCATTCTTATTGATTTTATTGTTTTTAACAGAAATATTTTCAGAAGAAGACGAAATATTCATGCCGCTGATATTATTGTTTAAGATTTGATTTTCATTTACAGAAACTTTTTTAGAATTAGCAATATATACACCATTTCCGCTACTGGATATATTATTTTTTGTCACATTAATATCATTCGAATTATGAATTCCCACTCCAGAGTAGGTATTGTTTGATATTCCATTTCCATTTACAGAAACTTTTTTAGAATTAGCAACATATACACCATTTTCAGAATTTGAAAGATTATTTTTGCTAATAGTGGTATTATCCATGTTATCCAATTTAATTGAGCCTTTATGCCCTCCAGAAATGTTATTAGAACTAACAGTTATATTGGTTGCATTTTCCGCAATTATACCATAATCGGAATTAGCCAGGATATTAAATCCCGAAATGACACTTCCAGAACTTTTTTTAGTAAAATAAAAAGCAAATGTTTCAGTTAAGCCCATGCTATGTCCACTGACACCATTAGAATTGTTACTGTTAATAACTGTATTTATAAAGCTAATGATATTCAATTTTTTGTCTATTATTAAAGATATGTTACTATAACTGTTTCCCATAAAATTAACAGTGTCTCCTGCCTGTGCTCCATCGATCAGTGCTTGGATGTCATAATTCTGCAGTCCAGAAGTTACATTAATTGTAGCTGCTGAAACTGGATTCACGCTTATTCCAAGAAAAATAACGACAGATACCAGTAAAAATATCGAACAGGAATTTATATTTTTAAAAGAATTTAAACTCATTTTATCACATTTTGTAAATACTGGTTATTTATAAAACGGTAATACACTTTATTAAATCTTAAATATTCATTTTATAAATTATTTGCCTTTTAATTAGGGTTAAGTTTAGCTGATTTATATATTTATACTTGACGATTAGCAAGTTTATTATTTTATATATCCAAATAGATTTGATTCACTTGAGATCAAAAATAAGCGATTTTAACCTTTTTAAAGTATTAAAAATACTTCAATAGATATTATATTAAGAAATTAAACACCATAAAAGCTTCTTTCGATACGTATAAATATGATGTTCCATAACTATTCTTTTTAAATCATCTAAGATGGGAGAGGATAAAATTGAAGAAAAGTATGAAATCTTTAATAGTCTTCATGGTTTTCCTATCGATTATCGGTTCTGGAATTTCTAGTGCTTCTGCAGCTACAGTTAATGTAGATTCAGGATTAACTAATGATCAAATCCAGGAAAAAATTGATAGTGCACAATCAGGAGACACAATACAATTTTTAGGAAGCGAATATAATAACATATCTTTAGTGATAAATAAAACACTGAATTTAGTAGGCGCAGCCACTGGAACAGTGATAAAAGCCATCAGCAATGAGTCATATATCCCCAAAGTCGCCAAGGACAATGACGTAGCTGGAACATCCTCATTTTATTTCTTAAACACAAACGGTTCATCAGCTAGCGGAAGTTCAATATCTGGATTCAATATAACCAGCATGGCCACTTCAACCAGCGATCTAAATTATTATAATTCACTAATCTACGC
>JAEZKY010000129.1 GCA_023435985.1 Bacillota bacterium
ATATAAGTCTTTGTATTTTTTCGCTAAAGTTAGTATGTGTTTTTAAAAATAGTCTTTTAATGAACTCCAGTTTGTAAAGTATTTTTACTAAAACTCAGATGTTAAAGAGACTGGAAAAAACGTATAAACTTTAGCGTGCTCTTTATACAATCATGCATTATTCTAATGTAAGACTTTAGGTATATAAAAATTTCTCTTTAATTTTTGAGAGTGTATAAAAGATTTGAAATAAAAAACTATTTCTTTGAAATCTCTTTTAGAGTACGTGAAATATCTCTTATGTCACTTTGGATTCTATCAATATTATGTGGTATTGATGGATCTTTTACATAGCCTAAATCCCCTAAAGGATCCAAATCCATGGGATAAATTCTATTAAATTCTTTACCTTTCATATTTTTGTATTTAATTATAATTTCAAATGGTTTATTATATCTATCAAAGTCTTTTCTCCATAAATTCATTAAAAAAGATTTTATAATTTGTTTAGGAGCTAAATAAGGTATGCCTTTCTCCATATAGCTTAATTTGGATAGATATTTTCCATCTTCATATTCAAAATCAGGTTTAATCTCAAATTGGACATCAAATGCAGTTCCTTGTCCTGCATTTCCTATAATAATGTCTATAAAATGTGTATCCTCTTCATGAGGTTGGAAGTTTACATAGACCTCAGGTTCAGTTTGAATTTCTCTCATTCTTCTTGTTTCTAATGCTAATATTAAAGTGCCTATTGCTAAGATTAATGTTCCAATAGCAGTAATTAATTCTGGTGACAAGTTAAAATCCATTTATATCCACTCCATTAATTAAAATGGTTTAGCTCCCATTGACAAAGCTTTTATACCTTCTACAATTAGACCTGAACTAATACCTGAAACATAAGGATTATTAGCAATATCTTTAATTTTATCAATCAAACTTTTCTTATCTTCCTCAGGAATCTCTTTTGATTCTTCAATAGCTTTTATTAAAGCATTTAAGTAAATATTTGTGTTATATGTGTTTATATCTCCAGATGCAAAATTCTCTATGTCTCCTTGGAAAATTTGTGTTATATGTGTTTTAACATGATCATCGGGCGTTTGAAAGCTTTTTTCTACTTTTTGGGTATATTGTTCCTTATTTTTATCAAACAATCCTCTTACAGAATGATCTTCAGGAGCCAATTCAAATACAAACTCTTTTATAAGTGTTAATTTATCTTTTTCGGACATTTCCTGTTCATTTAAAGTCATCACCCAATCGTAAATAAGTTGGGCACGTTCAGAAGATATATTATCTTGTGGAAAGTATAAGCATTCAAAATCAAAAATAGCATCGGCTATTCTATCTATTTGCTTAACAGATGTATCATATTTTAATTCATCTCCTATTTTAACTGCCAATAACTTAAAATTAACCATATAATCACCAAATAACAAAATTATAGAAATATTGAGGTTAAAATTTGCACTAATGAAGGGAACGTCCAATTTGCATTTCTTTTAAGCCAATCCATAGAACTCTTAATTTGGGACTTATTAATGTTATCTTTCTTTAATTCTTCTTCAATTACCTTAATTCTTTCTTTAATTTCTTCTGCATTCTCAAAATCATTAGCTTTATCGTAAATTTCATTAAAGCTATCTGTTATATTAATGCTCTCATCTATTTTAATTTCTACATTATTAGAACCTACAACAACTCCTTTACTGTTATGTATGGTAGTTATATTTACTGGAGGAAAAATTCTATTGAATTCTTCATTATTTTCTACTAAATCTATACCCCGATTAGCTATTTTTGCGTGATATCCCTGTAAAAATTCTCTGATCTCGATATATCTTCCTCTTTTAAGATAATAAACATTAGATTCTAATTTTTTTTCTTCAATATCTACAAGTTTTTTTAGATTTCCACTTGGTAAAAATCTTCCAGGATTTTGTTCTTCATGTTTGTATAATGCTTCCAATATTTTCCTTCTAATCTCTTTATTATCCATATAAAAACCTCAAAATCAAATTATTTTATCTCATGAATAATTTTAAAGTATTTAAAAGCCAAAAAAGCAGAGATAAGTTCTTTTTTTAATTTTGTTATGTCTGAAGTATTTGTTTCACCTCTATGGATCAGATTATTTCTATCTTTAGCAAGACTTTTCAAATTTTCTAATATTTTGTTATCCATCAGGGGAAAGTCCATTATTTTGGACATTAATGGTAGTAATGGGTCTAATTGTAAAGAATAGGTCGCAGCACCTTTTAAAAATTCTTTAGTTTTCTTATTAGAAATGTTATTTTCATTTAAAAGTTTCTCAAAAAACTTATATTGAAGAATTTCGACAGCAGAATGAGCTGAAATAATCATATACCTATAATTTTCTTCGTAATAAAATTTAAATGCATCTACTAATAACATATTAGCTAAATCTTTCTTTACTTCCTCTGGAATAAACCAATACAAAACAGAAGTTTTTGATTCAATAGAATCTTCACTTAGAGCCACACCATATAATCCTATAGATTTAAATTTATACACAAAGGAAGAGGATGCGCTAACATTATGCATAGGAACTGCTGCTCTATTTCCTTCTTGAGATGTAAAATTGATATAAAGTAAATCACCATCTTTAATATCTTCTCTCAAATCCAATATGGTATGCTCATTGGGTTTTATAGTTATTTCTTTAATCCTACTCTCACAGCCCAATAAACTATAATGTCCACCTAAGGATACATATGATAAATCAAGTGTTTCTATGAATATATTCCATAAATTAAGGTTGTTATGGCACTCTGGGCAAATTATATCTTTCGAAAGGAAATATGCTATAAAAGTAGCATCATTAAATATAAGGGTAGAACTACAATGTGGGCATAAAAAGGAATTTTTTAAATTAAAGTTGTTCATGTAAAATAATAACTTAATAT
>JAEZKY010000131.1 GCA_023435985.1 Bacillota bacterium
CCTCGCTATAATACATATACCCTTCTTTGTCTAAGCCTAAATCAACAAATATTGAATTTATAGCTGGAAGAATATTTTTAATTCTTCCTTTATAAATTTCTCCTATTACAGGCTTATTGTTATTCTCTTCTACAATGCTTTCTATCAATTCATTATTTGACTTAACAGCTATCCTTAAATTTTTTTCTCTTCTCTCAATAAAAATCTCTTTCATTCTTAATAACACCCACTTCTTCAGTTTACAGTTTACAGTTTGCAGTTTGCAGTTGAAGATGAAATCCCCATTAGGGGATTTCTTAAATCAGATAAAGATATTCTAATGTAATATCATCTTTACCCTAATTCATAATTTCACATTAAAGTGTTGCATAGCCACTTTGTTCTTTATATTATTATATCTTTTTAATAAGTGTTTCGCACGCTTTTAGTCGTGTGTACTCTTTTATATATACATTTTTAAAAAATCTTCCAAAAAGAAGATTTCATCCTTAACTCCTAACTTTACTAAGTGGTATAAGTTTGTCGTTTCTATAAAAATACATTTCTTCGCGCTTTACATTAACAAAAGAATCTAAAATGGCATCGGAGGTTTTTTCCTGAATATATTGAACAAGCAAATCTGCGCTTAAATGTTCTCTGCTTCCTGTACTTATTACTACATTGAGTACTAAATATTCATCTTTAATCCAAAAGCTAAACTCTTTTACAAAAGTTCTTATGTCAACTTCTCTCTCACCTTTTTTACTTTTCTTTATAGCATTCCATTCCTTTGCTTCTAAAAGCTTATTAATTTCTTCTTCAAGTTTGGAAACATCCGAATACTTAATCTTTATTGTATATCTAGCTGCATCAATTAATGCCATAGCTTGTGGAACTTTCTTTTCTCCTTCTTTGTAAGGAATTGCTGTAGCACTTATATACTTTATTCCACTTGGAGCAGTTTCATTTAATTTATCCACAATTTCTTTTTCATCTACTTCAGTTGTGAGCACCATATCCATATATTCCCCACTTGAATATACTCCAACCGATAAAGGCTGAGCTATTGAAGTGTTCATATGTGGATTAAATCCTTGTGAAAATTCTACAGGAAGTCCCGCTCTTCTAATATTTTTTTGAATAGTTTTAAGAACATCTAAATGAGATATAAATTTTATATTTTCTTCTTTAGTAAATTTAGTTAAGTATCGCACCTTCAAAACACTTCCCATCTTTAAAGTTTACATCGAATCCACATCCTGTACATCCTACTCTGCAGTTTTGTGTTAATTCTGCTTTCTTAGCCTTTTCATTTTCCATCTCTAAATACTTTCTATTTACTCCAATATCAATAAAATCCCATGGCAATACTTCATCATAGCTTCTTTCTCTATACGCATAGAAATCTGGACTTAGATTGCATTCTTCCATTGCTTCCATCCATATATCAAATTTGAAATATTGATCCCAGCCATCGAATCTAGCACCTTTTTCAAAGGCTTTTATTAATACATCACATAATCTTCTATCTCCTCTTGCAAAGACAGATTCCATTACAGATGTTTTCTGTTCATGATAATTGTACACTATACACTTAGACTTAATCGAAGATTTAACTGCTTTAATCTTTTCAGTAACATCTTCAAACTTAGCCATTGGAGCCCATTGAAATGGTGTAAATGGCTTTGGTATAAGTATTGAAGTGCTTACTGTAAGTCTAAGCCCTTTATTATTATTTATCTTATTAGGTACTTGCTTATATCTATATACTATTTTTTCTGCTAACTCTCCAATTCCCATGCAATCCTCTAATTCCTCATATGGAAGCCCAACCATAAAATAAAGCTTTAAAGTCTTCCATCCTGCTTCAAAGGCGCTTGTTGCTGCATCTAATATTCTTTCTTCAGTAAGCCCTTTATTTATTATGTCCCTCATTCTTTGAGATCCTGCTTCAGGTGCAAAAGTAAGTCCAGTCTTTCTTACCTTTTGAATATCTTTAAGTAGATCAACTGAAAATGCATCTACTCTGATTGAAGGAAGGGCTATACCAACTCTATCCTCTTCATGTTCATTAACTAAGTCTGTTATTAGACCTCTTATATCAGAATAGTCGCAGGTACTTAAGGATGAAAGAGAGATTTCTTCATAACCAGTGCTTTTAACTAATTTTCTTGCTAATTCTTTTAAATCTTCCCTTGTCTTTTCCCTAACAGGTCTATAAATCATACCTGCTTGGCAGAATCTACAGCCATTTGTACATCCTCTGAATAGTTCTAAAACTATTCTATCATGGACTATTTCTGTATATGGAACTATTATTTCTGTTGGAAAATCAACCTTTGTATAATTATTTATAATTCTCTTTTTAATAGTCTTTGGAACATCTTCAAACTTTGGTTTAAATTCTTTTATTGTATTATCTTCATTATATATAACCTCATATAATGAAGGCACATATATTCCTTGAATCTTAGATATTTCCCTTAAGAATTCTTTCTTATTCCATTTATCTTTATACTTGTTGTAAATGTCTAAGACATCATTCATCATTTCTTCGCCTTCACCAATCTCAAAGAAATCTACTATATCGTATAATGGCTCTGGATTATATGCACAAGGACCTCCAGCCATAACTATAGGTTCATCTTCTCCTCTTTCCGATGCTCTTACAGTTATTCCAGATAAATCTAACATATTCAATATATTTGTATAACTCATTTCATATTGAAGAGTAAAACCTAAAATATCAAATTCTTTTAAAGAATCCTTAGTTTCCAAAGAAAATAAAGGAATATCATTTTTTCTCATTTGCTCTTCCATATCAGGCCATGGTGCAAATGTCCTTTCACAATATGTATCACTTCTTTGATTTATGGTATGATAAAGAATTCTACTTCCTAAATGGGACATTCCAACTTCATAAACATCTGGGAAACAAAATGCAAATCTTATATTCACTTCTGCTGGATTTTTAATTACCTGATTTAATTCTCCGCCAGTATATCTACTTGGTTTTTCAACCTTAAATAAGATATCATCCGAAATTTTATTCATTAATATATTTCCTCCTTAAAACACATCTCAATGTGTAATTCTCTTAAGTGTTTAAAACTCATCATTATAGTTTTGTCAATTAAATAAAAAACATTAATTCTACTTCCGCATAAATAAAAGAAGTATAAACTATTATTGCTATACTTCTTTTTTGCTATCCCTATTCTAACACAATTAATTCTTATTGAAAACAACCTTATTCACCATACATATATATCTAAATTAATAATATTTTTTAGTGACATCATTCTATAATTAACTTATTAGATGAATATAAGGTTGAGATCCCTATATAGATAAACAACCTCTACATGTAATAATTATCTACTTTAGTTAAACTTTTGTGTGTATCTATATTAGAAATCACATAAGTTTAAATTTAAAGTTTATCTATATAGTTAATGTGTTAAGTCTTTTTTTGAAGATACGTTACTATATCTAATATCAAGTCCTAATAGAATAATAGATAAACCTACATTAATACCAAATACAAAACCAAATATTCCATAAATACGCAACTTACTAAAAAAGTCTCCTGCAAATGAGTTAAATAACATATCAATTTCTTTAGGATCAAGTGCTTCAATTTGTTTATTACTTATGTTCTTTAAGTTTATTTCCTGCAATATAGGAACAATATATTCACTAGCAGAGCTTAATCCTATTTGTATTGTTTGGCCTATTATATAATTTTTCGAATCATCTGTGACAAAATCTAAATTATCATCAATTGCATTTTGTACTATTTTTTCTATTAAGTTAATATTAGTTTTATTAAATGCTTCATCTTCAAAAATAGTCTTAACAACTTTCTCAATATCTCTATCTAAAATGTCAAAATCAACAATTTGTTTTATCTGCATCTTTGATATTGTGCTATCATAAAGCTCTTCTCCAAACACAGCTAAATGTTTTTTAGACATTTCACTAGAACTAATTAAATTTAAAGCCTTATGTACAACCTCTTTGACATTTTCATCTGTAATTCCATCAAAAGCTTGTAAACTCGATATATTGAAAAATGGTTCTATTAACTTTTCTTCTAAAAATTCTCCTGTTATTTTAGATACAGCCTCTGCATTTTTACTTAAGCTATTATAAACATCTTCTTTTATTATATTAAATTCATCATAAAACTTTTCATAAACTAAATCTAATCTATGTAAATTACATAATTTAAGATATTCTATAAGAGGAGTTGAAAAGACATATTCTAAAATAAAAGTACTAAGCTTATTAATGTTTTCTCTTAAAGCCGCTTCTTTATTAAACTTTTCAAATATATTATCAATAAGCATTACTGTATTGATTTTATCAGCCTTAATCTTTAATTCGCTCACTTTCATTGGATAAATATTTTTATCTAATACCATCCTGCATATATTAATGATATTATCACCTTCACCTTTTATAAATATTGGCAGCTTCTTATACAATATGATTTCCACAACCTTATATGCTATGTCATCTCCACCAAAGGCTCCATAAGCTATCTTCTCAAAGAAATTAAGATTCTCTTTAATGGTTTCCTGTACTGTAAAGGCAAGCTGCTCTTTATTGCTTTGTAAATATAAAATAGCTCTATCCGTAATTTTATCAGCTAATATATCTAGATTTCCATCAATAATTTCTTTAACTCTTCCATTAAACATTGATCCAATATCATTATTCTCATCTAACCCATCATTTAAAAACTGTCTTATTTTATTGTCTGCATCTATTTTTAAATCATTAGTAATATATGAGTAAAGCTTAATTTCAAAATTCCCCTTAACTTTATTAATAGAAGCCTTTCCCAAGATATCTTCACATGATTTTTTTATTTGTAAATCATAGTCATTTCTATAGGCTCTAATAATTGTATTTATTAAATCTGTTTCCTTGGCACTATTAATTTTTTCTTTGAGAATCTTTTCAATTTGAATCTCAGCATATTGTTTTGTTTCAAATATTTCTCTTGGTAAAATATCATTAACACAATTATCTGAAGAAAGTTTTTTTTGTGCCAAATTAACCAAGTAATCCTCAGCATCATTAACGCTATCTATTAACTTTGGCATAATACTTAAAACATGATTCTTTTTAATAAATTTATCGAACTTAGTTTCTTTTATTTTATCTGCTATTTTTTTAGCTAAACTTGATTTGTTATCACAATATTTTAAAATCCTTGTATAAATATATCTTCCTATATATTGTTTCTTATTTTTAATAAGGTTAACTAAAACTTGATAATTATTATTTGTTACTAAGGCCATTAATGCTGATGTAGTAGTATCTTTATGCTTATTAAAACTTTTATTAATTTCCTCTTTGTTTAACAATTCTTCATCAATTAATTTAGCCATTCCAATTGCAAACTGGTTTTTATGGGCTGGAATATACCCTAAAGCAAATTTCTTAAAAAACGGTATTTTTGAAACAATTTTATTTTCTTTATATGGATGGAAAATCATCCACAATGCTATTACATTTGTTATGTAACCAATACCCGCCATAATTGCAAGTGATATTATTAAATTAAGCAGGCTTCCTGGGAACCCATACCACCCAATAGAATCAGGAAAAATTAGCTGATATGCTATTCCTACCACTGTTCCAAGGATACCGCCAAAAACAGAAAGAGGCTTAAGCTGATTTCCCATAAACTCCTGAACTATGTCACAAATCTCATCTTCATCATATTTATTTAGATTATCTTTTGCGAATTTTTTAATATTGCCATCTAATAAACTTGGAAGCTTAGAAATTAATGTAGGATATCCTTCATTTATTAGAATATCTGACAGCTGCTCCTTACTAAAATATGTATTGATTACTTCTCTGACTTCACGTTTCTTATTTTTATCCACAATTTCCTCATAGCTTACCATGAAATTATCCACAATAAAGTCCGAAATATCCACTTCATACTTTTCTAATGCTGAAATCAAATTTATATTTTTTACTTTTGAAATTATAAAATTCTTTAGCTTTTCCTTATATATAACGCTATCTCTATTTAATAAACTACCTGCTAAGCTTACAAATTTACTTGAAAAATTAGAGACCTTACCTTGTGGAAATATCTGTGACAAATTCTTATTAAATAATTCATTACCTTTTATATTTATAAACTCACTAATTGCAGTATTAACTTCCTCACTTAATTTATCTTTATTTCTAAAAATGCTCCTATATAGTGCCGGTTTTAATTTAGTGTTAAATAAATTTACTAAATCAAGTTCAATAAATTTATCTATACTCTTTGATAGCTGTGATTTAACTATAGCTCCTATAATATTTTTTCCATGAAGATTAAACTGCTTAATAATAAAGTCTACTGCTTTTTCATAACTTATAAAATCCTGCTTTTCAAGTAACTTCACAATATCTTTTATCTTTTTATTTTTTAAATAATTTATTATTGTATTGGTTAATTTATTATAAGAATCATCATCTAAACTATTATTAAAATAATTAATAATTTTATTCACAATATCATTTTCAGATGAAATATCGCCCATAAGTGCACTTCTAACTTTTGAAATTACAAGCTTCTTAATATTTTCATCCATGCCGTCAATAGCTTCATCAATGGCTTCTTCAATCATTTCATCAAAAGATTCCTTATTATGTGAAATCCATTCTGATATATATGGCATAATTTTAGGAATAACTGTTTTTATGAATCTTGTCAAAGAAGTTTCCATTTCAGCTGGAAGAAGTTCATAAATTGTAAAATCAATATCTTTTCCAATGAAATAAAGCTCATTTATAAAATTTAATATTAATCCCTTGCCCTTAGGGGAATTAATAAGATCATTCATTTTATTATATAGATTAAGGGTAATCTTTTCTTCTTCAGAATCTGAAATAAATTTATTAAGGGTATAATCATTAATCCTTCCTTGCAATTTTATAACAGTTGAATTTACGTTTATAGCTTCAAGTATTTTATCAAAGAATATTTGACAGGATTGTTCATCTTTTAGAATATTCTCATTAACTATCTCTATAATGTTTTTAGATACATTGTTAATCAATTTTTCTTGTAACTCTTCTGAAAAAATTTCTGAAAGCTTCTTGTTAGAATTTTCTTCATATAAATCAGAAATAAGCTCTTTAAGTGTACTGCTTTTTTCAACTTCATTTACTAATAAATCATATGTTGAAGTTACTATTTGAGAAATTTGTTCTTCATTTAATAAATCCTCTAAATTCATTTTAGTAAAAATGTTACCCAAAAATTGTGGCAAAACTTCATGTAAATTTTTTCTTATAAATCCTTCGCTTAAAGCAGCACTATTAGAAAAATCAAAAACTTCTTGTACTTTCATATCTCCAATATTATCATTTAATCCCTTTTCCAAAAAGAATTCAGAAATCTGATTAATGTAAATATCTAAATTCTTATTTGAAATTTCAGCTTTTAAAGTTTTAGAATTTATTATATCTCTTTCAAGCAACTCACTAATTTCTTCTATAAATTTTTCTCTTTTCTTTTTTACTACTCCGCCTAGCTTTAAAGGTGTATATTCCTTAAAAAGCATGTTTACAGCATACTTATTTGTTATATATCCTGATATTCCTCCCGAAATACCTTGTAATAATATTAGTAAAACAAACTTTAACATAATTCTTTTCTCCTAATGTTTTTTTTATAATTCTATCTTAGTTCATTATTTATACTCAAAATACTGTCTTTGCTTTATATTATAATAACTTTTTAGTTATATTTCTACATTCCCTAACATTTCACACTTTTTTAAACTATATTCAAGACATCTTTAATTCACGTCACCTTTTCCCAATAATCTTTCTAGTATTTTTTTTAAATAATTAATTTCTTCCTCTTTAATATTATCAGGTATATTAATAACAAATTGACGCGGTTTAATAAAGTTTAATCCTTTAATTTCATTTTGTGGAAATGTAATAATTGAACTCAGCTCCTTGGTGGAAATCAAATTTCCGAATATCAAGGTTCCTTGATCATCTAAATGTTGTGAAATTGCACTTCTAGCCAATGGATTATTTATACCTTTTCCTTCTGGAAAATTACCATGAGGTAATTGAAACTTCTTATATGCATCTATTTTAGCATCATCTTTATTTAAATCAAAAGCTCTTATTGGTATCTTATTTCCAGTTTTCCCTCCTAAAAGCAACTTACTTAGATTCTCTAATTTAATTAATGTAGCTTTCTTATCAGTAAACAAAAGCGTTGAGGTATTAAACATTCCTTTTCCTTTTCCATAATCTAATCGTGGAAAAAGAATTTCATCTATATATGTCATCCACTCTTGAACTTCTTTATTTGTAGTTACAATACTTGTGCTTGTTGAAGTTCCCTCCATTGTGTCACGTACCTCTGTTACGGATGAATCTGTTGTGTTTCCTGTAGAAATTCCAGGATTTATTGTAACAGTTCTTGTAGTAGTTTTATTAAAGCTCTCTCCTATAGTTGTACCTTCTTGATTACTATTTGATGTAGCAATACTTCTATTTCCCGAGTTATTTTCATTGTTCCTTTGAATTGTTTCTGATCTATCATTTGTTTCTGATACATTGGCAGATGTATCGCTTCCCTTTTGTTCACTTCGAGAACTCTCAAGATATAATGAATTACTGACTACATTTGTAAATGACTCTCCTGCCGAAGTTGCAATACTAGTAGTAGATGACTTAGATACAGATTCTTGCACATCACTTATAGCAAGAGACGAGAACGATGTATATAAATTCATTAAGTTATCTTCAATATTCCATATATCCTTAATATCTAAAGGAGTTGAAATTGTCAAAATGCCATATTCATCGCCATTCATAATGTTAACTAATTTATCCATATACTTATCTGCTTCTTCATTTAATCCTGGAACTCCTTCTAGCACGCTAAAATATTCCATCCTATTAATAGCTTCAAATAACTTCTGCTTTTCATCTGATACTAATTTTGAAACTTTACTGCCAATTAGGCTTTTCTCTATACTTGGCTTCAATATGGAATCTCCTATTTCCTCTAATTCTAACTCCATTTCTTTATCATAATACAAATCTCTTGCTATTCCAAAATAAAAGCGAACAGCATCAGTATGACCTATTATTAAATATATAAAATTTATACCACCTATTTTTATTGAGCTTAAAATATTTTCTATAGCTTCCTTTCTAGATGCTTTTTTCTCAAATCCTATTTCTTCTATAGAATACAAATCCAAGTCATCTTCCAGAAATAGTCCAGCCCCTTTTATTTCTATTTCTTTATCACTCCCCAAGTAAAGATTATCTTTTTGTGATAAAAAACTTAATACTTCATCTCTCATAAATAATTACCCCAACTATTATTTTTTTAATATACTTTTAGCTTAGGCACAATCAAATGAATAACAAGTCAATTTACCTTCTCTTCTTGCCTGATGAAAAATATTGAAGGCAATCTTGGACTTGTTGTTTATTTTCATGTGCCTTATTATAATCTTATTCACTGCTATCTTATAATAACAACACAAAATTCAAATTCCAAATTAATTTCCATTAATCAGTGATACAAAGAAGATAAATAACAAGTCCAAAGTTGCAACGGATATTTTTTATAAGTTATAGGTAAATGAAAAAGAGGAATAACTACTCAAATTAATATAATCTGAAAGTAGAAAATCCTCTTTTTATTCAGCACTTTATTTTTTTCTGAATTTATTTTTACTTTTTCCCTACATTTATTAAGTTATATATAATAACAGCTGCTTCACCATTATTTATATCATGAGTTCCGTTAAAGTTACCATTTGTACCCTTAATTATATTAAGAGCATAACTCATTGCCGCATATCCTTTATATTTTTCATCTATATTATCTTTAAATTGATTACTAAATATTTCAGTATGAATAGCTACATTATCGTATCCCAAATATCTTATAACGAATTTCGCTGCCTCTTGATTTGAAACAAGAGAATTAGGAGCTTTTTCTTCCTTTTTAATTACTCCATTTTTTATAAGCATATCATAAAATTCATCGTCACTATTATAATTATCTTTTATAGGTGAATACATATATTTGAAGAAATTAATTTGGGTAATACCCATATTGGCATTAAATTTGTCTCCATCAATATAATATCCATTATCTAAAAGAGCTTCTACAGTTTTTTCGCACCATTGTCCCTTTATATCTGTGTATTCTGGTAACTTATTTTCTTTATATGCTTGTCCAGTAAAATCTAATCTTATTCCGCTTATAGGATCAACAATGTAATTATCATTATTATTAAAATTATATACAATCCCTATCTTGTCTTTATCTACCTTGGTATATTCTAAGCCAAAACCAGCTAAGTCTTTCATTTTATTGAATGCAGCTTCTTTGCTGATTGCTTGGCTAACATCTGGGAATGACAAATTATCATCCCAATTATTATCATATCCTACAACTTTACCATTAGTTTTATTAACATCAACTCGTAATGAATTATCTTCAAATTCTATGCCATTTACCTGACGTACATATTTAAAAGAGAAAATATCTCCCTCTGGCTGAATAGTTCTTATTTTCAAAATAATAGGGTCTTTGCTATCTTCATATTTAGTTTGTGAATATTTATTAGGCGTAATTTTTTGCAAAAAGTTCTCTGCTATAGTTTTTCCATATGTCTCTGATATAGTTTGATTAGCTGTATTATTATTATTATTATACAGATGTAGAGAAATTACTTCCCCAGATTTAGCATCTACTTCACCATAGGCATTGTCAAAGGAGATTCTCCAGGTGTACCCATCATTAATATAATTCTTATTTAAGGATGAATCCGTAACTTTCATATCAGCTGTTATGATATCAGACGCTTGCCTAAGAATACTTTCTGCTTTTTCCTTAGTAATAAGATTTGATACATTATTAATTGCATCAATTTCTTCTTGTGTCAATGCCTGTTCACCTTTAAACAGACTATTTTGAGAAGCATCTGCTGTTACTCCATCTGCCTTATCAACATATATTGGGCCATCTTTAAACGGTACTATAACTTGTCCAGTTTTTGCATCAATAGCCTTATTTTCATTACTATCTATAGAATATCCTGCAAATATATTCATTTTCTTTTGCTTATCATCATAATAAGAATAATATTTTAAGTTAACTCCTAATTTATCCATATAAGCTTTCTCTGCTTGATCCTGACTAAGAGCACCATCTAAACTTGGATATTCCATTCCTTTAATCTCTGGATTTTCCCCATTGAAAGATGTAACTTCGCCACTATATTTATTTACACCAACATTCACAGTAATGAAATTTACTGGAACCTCATTTACAAATTCTTGATAAGTGAAATTATATTCATCCCCTGAATAATCAGTATAATTGTTATTAATTGCCTTCATTTGCTCCGAAGATGAAGGAATTACTTTATTTAAAAACTTTTCTGCTTCTATTTTAGCTTGATCTTTTGTAATCTTTGCGATTCCATTAGAATTTTCATCACTAACTGATTTATTATAGTTATATAAAAAACCGTCTTCACCAACAGATGCAGATATATATCCGTTTTCCCCTTCTTTTTCTGACCAATTAAGCATCCAAACTCTAACTTTTCCATTAACCGTATCTTGTTCGCTTAAATTATGTGTAAACTCAGAATAATCATCTGGAACCGTTATAATATTTTTAGCTGTAATAATTGCTTGCTCAAGACCCTTACTATCTTCTTCTGCTCCAAATGCTGGAATAGAAATACTTGATAGCATTAAGCAGATTGTTAATATTCCGCTTAAAATTCCTTTCCTTTTCATAAATTACACCCGCCTTTATATTCTTTATTTATATTTTACATTATATATATCAGCATTGCTTTAAAAACTCATATATATTTTTTCCTTCACTATTAATACGATTTACTAAGGGAAAATGTTGCATTAATTATTATTTTTTATAAAAAACTTTCTTACAATTATTTATGTGTCTATATTTAACTCAATCTCATCAGCTTTGCAGGTGTTTTCTAGACGCTAAAGCATAAAAAAAATAGAATTAATAATTGCGATATCTACAACTATTAACTCTATCTTTGTGTAAATGCTATATTATATTAACTTGAAGTTCATTAACTATTTCATTAGAGTTCAAAGCTCTTTGGCTCTCTCTGATTTTTAGTATTGATGGACAAACAACCCTTATTAAAATATTACTAAAAATAATATCTCTTTTTTTATCACCAGGATTTCTAGTATAAATACTATGCATGTCTTCAATATAATTTATAATGTCTCTCTTAGATTCCAGTTTAATTTGTATCTCCCTGCTGCATTCATTCCAAACTTCAGATAGCTTTCCCCACCATAAAATTCTCTGTGCCTGCTCATAAAGTTCATGGCAAATAATATTTTTTCTAAATGCCTCATTATGAGGAAATGTAAAGAAATCACATAAATAATGACTTAGCATTCCTAATTTTATTGAAATATTTTCATTAACTTTTATCTTATCATATGCTAACTCATCAATCATTTTCAAGACAATATCAAAATCTTCATTTTTTTCATGTTTAGTCATTCTGTATTTAGGGCTAAAATCAGGCAGCATATTTCCATAAATAAAAGACTTAAGAGTAATACCTAAATACCCGTTATTAATTAATTCCTTACCCAAGATATATCCTATTTTGCCGTGAAGTAATGTATCCATATTACTAACTCACACCCTTTTTATATAATTATAAAAAAGATAGGTTAAATAGCTATTATCTTTATGTTATTTTTTGTTAAATCAAATCTAACTATCTTTAGTACCATCTTTTCTTATTTTCATATATTCTTCAAGCGTTATATTTCCATGATCTTTTAATGCCCTTATAAGTTCATCCTCATATATTATTCCCATTAACTCCATATCATCACTTAAAACATAAAATGTATTGAACTTATTTTTATCAACTAGAGTTAATACATTAACTAAACCCTTTTTATAATACACCGAAATAGATTTGTTTTCTATATAGTTATATTTTTTTAATCTTCTTATCTTTTTAAACATATCCCCCATTATTATATACATGGTTTTTTCTTTCTCAACAAATGTTGCATATGTGATTAATATAACTGCAAGAAATAAACTTATGTTTACTTTATGTAATAAAATTATTATACTAAATATTACAAACATTATTCCCGAAATAGTAAAACTAAAAGTTTCAGTAACTTTTTTTGCTTTTTTATATAAGAATTTTCTTGATAATAATATTTCAGCAACTCTTGCACCATCTAAAGGATATGCTGGTAATAAATTAAATGCACCTAAAGATAGATTTATAATCATACTATTTCTAATAAATTCATATTTAAAATACTCATAAAAAAAGCCTGCAATAACAGTCATAAAAAGATTAAAAAAGGGTCCCGCTAAATATAATACTAATTTTTTTCGTTCATTTAACTCATCAATATCATTCAAATCAGCTTTGGCACCTAATATACTAATATTAATATTATTAAATTTACATCCAAATTTATTTGCAACTACTATGTGTGCAAATTCGTGCAATATTACCCATAGAAAACTAAGAATAATATAACTCTTAAAATCTCCAAGCCACATTAATATTGATAATTCTAAAACCAATACTATATACCATTTTTTCATTTTCAACCCCTATAATATTGCTATATAAAAATAATTTAAGATATGCCAGCAAACAGCAAAAATTAATCGCGCAGAAAAATATAACAAATTATTAATCCTATAATTCAATTTTGCATATCTTGACTGTTTTTTAAGTACTCAATAAAGCTTGACGCCCTTGCTTTTAAATTTTCTACTTTTAAATCTTCAGTAGTAAAATCACCCATCTTAAGATCTTTTCCTTTTACATTTCCCATTTGAATTGTATTGAATGCATCTATACATTTATCATAGTTAAAATTATAGCTTAAAGCTTGTTTGCATTTTATATGCAGCTTTTCAGTTTGAGCTGATGGAATATATTTTAATGCAACAAAAAATAATAATAGGATTGTGGCTCCTGTTAGTTCACTAATCATCCGTTTGATTAAAAAATTTGTTCCTGCAATATTCATACTACCGCCATATATTGGTCTGATATATCTGTCTTTCTTCCCAGTCCAGATTGAATATTTGCCTTTATCTCTTTTTGGTTTTGTGGCATTATTTATATTCTTATAATAATTTTCATAAGCCGACCTATAACTACTCATAGAACACTCCTTTAAATTCATTATCATTTAATTATATTTTGCGCACGATAAAATTATGAAAATAACTTTTCTCTTTGCATTTGTAATTTCTATTTATTTGATTGTGCCTTAAGTTTTACGCTGTGAAATTTATAAAAAATAAGATTAATAATTTAATACCTAGCCATAAAATTCTTTCCAAATCTTATAGTCTTGTAAATAAATTATTAATCTTACTTTTAATTTTAATTAAGATCTAAAAGTAAATCTTTTTCCTTCTCATCCCTACATTTATTACCAATCCAACTGTAATTACAGTTGTAAGCAAGGAGCTTCCTCCATAACTTACAAGTGGTAAGGTTATACCTGTAATTGGTAATAGTCCTAATGTCATTCCTATATTTTGCAGTATAGCAAATAGAAAATATGAAACTATACCTGTACATATTACTGATCCAAAAATATCTTTTGAAGTCCGTGCTATTGCTATCATCTTATATATGAGTAATCCATAAAGCAGTAATAATAAAGCAGCCCCCATAAAGCCCCATTGATCTGCAATCGCAGCAAATATAAAATCAGTATGTACTTCTGGTACATTTTGTGCTGCATAAGTTGAACCTTCATTATTGCTTAATGATGGTTCACTTCCAAACATACCTCCCGAACCAATTGCAATTAAAGATTGATTTAAGTGATAGGTACTTGCGTCATCAACCTCTGGATTTAAAAATGCTGTAAACCTGGTTTTTTGGTATGATTCTATTAATCCTGAGTTCCAAACCAATATTATTGCAAGCACTAATGACATTAGTCCTCCACCTATAATTCTTGTATCAAATCCAGCTGCATAAAATATTCCTAAAACTATAAAGAAACACACCATACTCATTCCCATATCAGGCTGAATTACAATAAACAATACTGGCACTGCACAATAAAATGCTAATATTAAGAAATTCTTAACATCATTTATTTTCCCATCCATGTCATCTAGTTTCTTAGCCAGCATAAGTATAATTGCAAGCTTAGCAAATTCTGATGGTTGTATATTACCTACTCCAAGCCTAATCCATCCTCTCGCACCATTAACAACAATTCCAATTCCAGGAACCATTGTTAATATAAGAAGCACTACTGTCCCCCAATAAAATATTGGTACATAATTAAACAATATTGTATAATCTATAGAAATGAATATATATAGGCCGACTAGTGATAATAAGAACCAAGACAACTGCTGCTTTGCAAAATTTGGCGCATTCTCTATTCCTTTTGTACATAAATATATATTAAACGTGCCATATAAGACTAAAAGAATTAAAGAAATCAAAAGAGTTTTATCAATTT
>JAEZKY010000236.1 GCA_023435985.1 Bacillota bacterium
CTACAGAAGGTTATGGATTATTATACAACAAGGAAATTTTGGATAAGGCTGGTATCGATCCCAAATCTATAGACACTTTTGATAAATTGAAAGCAGCCTTTGAAAAGTTAAACAGTGAAAAAGCTGAACTAGGCATTGATAACGTTGTATCTTATACAACAAAAGAATTCTGGGTTACTGGCAATCATACATTTAATATACCACTTGCAACTCAAGATAATCCGACTCAATTTACAAAAGATTACCTTGCAGGTAAAGCTGATATAGTTAATAATAAACAATTTAATGATTGGATGAATTTAGTTGAATTGCTTTGCAAATATGGCGGCGGAAAAAATTTAGATACTATAGATTATAGTACTCAAGTTGGTAATTTTGCTCTTGGAAAAACTGCATTTATACATCAAGGCAACTGGATTGCTTCAGATTTAAAAAATTTAGATGCTAAATTTGATATGGGATTTGTTCCACTTGCAATTAATGATGATCCAAAGATGAGTGGATCTATTCCAGTAGGGGTTCCAATGTACTGGGTAGTTAATAAGGATTCTAAGGTTAACAAGGAAGCTAAAGAATTTTTAGATTGGATGGTTAGTAGTAAAGCTGGTCAAGAATCATTAGTTAAGGATATGGATATGATTCCTGCATTCACAAATTTTACAGTTCAAAGTGATAATCCATTGAACAAATCAATAAATGAATATAATAAAGCAGGAAAAACTCTTCCTTGGGCATTTACTAATCTACCAGATGGGTTTAACAAGAATAGTTTAGCACCTTTGTTCTCTAAATTCATTAATACTGATATGGGAGAACAGGCTAAGAAAGATATGCTACAAGGAATTCAAGATGCAACAAAGGCTAAATAGTACTAGATAAAATTTTATTCATGAGGAGATATGCCTTCTCATGAATTTTTTAAAATATTTAAATGTGATATTTAGAAAAATTATGGAAGGAGTAAGTGCATGAGTAAAAAGTCAAGAGATATTAAGGATTTTTGGATTTTTGTAGGACCAGCTTTATTTGCAATAGCGATGGTGGTAATAATTCCTTTTATAATTGGAATATATTATACATTTACAAATTGGAATGGCGCGAGCCCACAATATGATTTTGTAGGAATAAAAAATTATATTGATCTTCCAAAGGATACACAATTTATTTACTCTTTAAAAATAACCGTTTTATATACAATTTCAAGTGTAATAACTATTAATTTAGTTGGGTTTGGATTAGCATATGCAGTTACAAGAAAATTGAAAACTAGCAGCTTTTTAAGAACTGGCTTTTTTATGCCAAACTTAATTGGAGGATTAATTCTAGGTTTTATATGGCAATTTATGTTCAATTCGGTATTCACAGGAATAGGCAAAACTTTAGGTTTTAAAGTACTTGAAACATCGCTTCTACAACAGCCAGATACATCAATGCTTGCAATGTTAATTGTTTCAACCTGGCAATATGCCGGTTATATAATGGTTATTTATGTAGCAGCTCTTGAAAATGTTCCGACTGATTTAATAGAAGCAGCACATATTGATGGAGCTAATGGTTGGAATACATTTAAAAATATAACAATACCAATGGTAAGGCAGGCAATAACAATTTGCTTATTTCTAACCTTGGCAAATTCATTTAAGCTGTTTGACTTGAATTTCTCTCTTACACCTGTTAAAACAACTGAAATGTTAGCTTTAAACATATATAATGAAGCATTTATAGTAAATAATATGGGAATAGGACAAGCTAAAGCTATTGTGTTCTTTATACTTGTAACTACTATTTCTTTAACTCAGGTTTATTTTAATAAGAAAAAAGAGGTGGAAGTATAATGGAAGCAAATAGAACTGTTAGTGATGTAAAGAAATATAAGCCAAACCAACAGCTTAAAACATTGAATAGCTATACTGGCAAGTTAAAAATATTAGAAGTGCTTGCGTGGTTAGCATTAATAATATATATGACACCGTTCTATTTAATGATTATAAATTCTTTTAAATCGAGGAGAGAAATTTTTGCAAATACAACAGGCCTGCCAACTATATGGAATTATAAGAATTATCTAGAGGCTATGGATAGAATGCATGTAATAAGTGCATTTGCTAATTCTATTATAATAACCATATGCAGTGTGGTGCTAATACTTTTATTTTCTTCAATGGCCGCATGGGTATTAGTACGAGATAAATCGAGAAAAAGCAAAATAATATTTTATATATTCGTTTCAGGAATGATTGTTCCATTTCAAGCGGTAATGCTTCCACTTGTAAAGTGGATGGCAAAGATACATTTTGGGCCATTTCAAATGTTAGGAACTCATTATGGACTAATATTTATGTATATAGGGTTTGGTGTCAGCATGAGTATATTTTTATATCATGGGTTCATTAAGGGTATTCCTAAAGAAGTTGAAGAGGCTGCAATTATAGATGGTTGTAGTAAATGGCAGACGTATGTAAAGATATTATTACCATTATTAAAGCCAATCACCGTTACAGTAGCTGTATTAAATAGTATATGGATATGGAATGATTTCTTGTTACCTTTTTTAACTATAAACGGAAAAATAAATACTATACCACTAGCTATGAATAACTTCTTTGGCGCATTTTCGAAACAATGGGAATTAGCTATGGCAGCGTTAATTATGGCTATAATTCCAATAATCATATTCTATTTCTTTGTTCAAAAGCAAATTATAGCAGGTATTGTTCAAGGTTCAATAAAATAGTTTATTAGAAAATTAGAATAAGCATTAAGGATAGCAGTGGAATATAATACTAACAAATAAAAACTGTGCTATATGCAAGAATATAATTTGACCATGGTCAAATTATATTGTTTTATGCAAGCGTTTGCTAAATTTGGCAAAAGTATAAAAAGAATAATGCAAAATAGATTAACAGTAAAAGATGGATAATAGGAGGAAGGTATGAACAGAGGTAGTGGAATTATCATGCACATTGCATCTTTACCAAGTAGATATGGAATAGGAACATTTGGTAAAGAAGCATATGAATTCGGAGATTTTCTTAAAAAAGCTGGTCAAAGG
>JAEZKY010000290.1 GCA_023435985.1 Bacillota bacterium
TGATGGTGCATTAACTGGTGGAATGGCAATTGAAGCGCTAAACGATGTTGGTTTTAGAAAAACCAATTTAATAATCATATTAAACGATAATCAGATGTCTATTTCAAAAAATGTTGGTGGACTATCAAGATATTTAAATAAGCTTAGAATAGCACCAGGTTATAATAAGCTTAAAACTGATATACATGCTTCATTAGATACATCAAACCTAGGAAAAAATATTGCAGGAAAAATATCTAAGGTAAAAGATAGTATAAAACAATTAGTTGTTCCATCTATGTTCTTTGAAAACTTAGGCATAAAGTATATTGGTCCCATTGACGGTCATGATGTAAATGCCATGGCAGATGTATTTTTAAAAGCGAAAGAAGTTAATGGACCAGTAATAATACATGTCTTGACTCAAAAAGGAAAAGGATATGCATCAGCTGAAGAGAGTCCAAGTAAATATCATGCAGTAGGTCCTTTTGATTTAGAAAGTGGAGAATTAAATGTATCTCCTAAAAATAATTATTCAAAAGCTTTTGGAAATTCCCTAGTTAATATTGCAGCACAGGATGAGAAAGTTGTTGCAATTACAGCAGCTATGCCAGAAGGTACTGGGCTTAGATGCTTTTCTCAAAAGTATAAAGACAGGTTCTTTGATGTAGGGATAGCAGAAGAGCATGCAGTTACCTTAGCAGCAGGAATGGCAAGCAATGGCTTAAAGCCTGTTTTTGCAGTTTATTCTACGTTTTTACAAAGAGCTTTTGACCAGGTATTGCATGATGTTTGCCTTCAAAACCTCCCAGTAGTATTTGCAATAGATAGAGCTGGAATAGTTGGGGAAGATGGAGAAACACACCAGGGCATTAATGATTTATCCTATTTATCTATGATGCCTAATATACATATAGTTGCACCAAAATGCTTAGAAGAAGTTGATGTTTTATTAAAATGGGCTATTGATAAGAAGGCTCCGGTTGCTATAAGGTATCCAAGAGGTGGAAATATTATTAATACCCTATCGTCGATTAAAGCTGTTGAAGAAGGAAAATGGGAGATAATAAACAAAGGCTCTAAAGTATGTATAATATCAACAGGTAAAATGGTGCAGCATGCAATGCTTGCTAAAGATATATTATATGAAAAGGGCCTTAATCCGACTATAATAAACGCAACATTTATAAAACCAATTGATAAGAATTTACTGGAAAATATCAACAAAGAGGGATGTAATATTTTAACAATAGAAGATAATATTTTAAAAGGCGGATTAGGTTCAGCTATAAAAGATTATTTGAGTGAAATAAAATACAGAGGAACTATTAAGTGCCTTGGATATGATGACGAGTTTATTCCTCAAGGAAATGTTGAAATTTTATATAAAGCATATAAACTAGATTGTGAAAACATAAGTAAAGCGGTAATAGAGCTTTATGATTAAAAGGAGAAACAAATGGCTGAAAAAAAGGAAAGACTTGATATACTTTTGGTTGAAAAGGGCATAATTATTTCTAGGGAAAAAGCAAAAGCCTGCATTATGGAAGGTAAAGTATATGTGGATGGCCAAAAAGTAGATAAGGCAGGAGAAAAGGTAAGTATCAGTGCTAATATAGAATATAGAGGAGAAACTCTTAAGTATGTCAGCAGGGGTGGACTGAAATTAGAAAAGGCAATGAATACATATAATATCTCATTAGAAAATAAAGTGTGTATGGATATAGGTGCGTCTACAGGAGGATTTACTGATTGTATGCTTCAAAATGGAGCAAAAAAGGTATTTTCAGTGGATGTTGGATATGGACAGTTTGCCTGGAAGCTTAGAACTGATGATAGAGTAGTCTGCATGGAAAGAACAAACATAAGGTATGTAACTCTTGAAGATATAGGAGAACCATTAGATTTTGCTTCTATTGATGTATCTTTTATATCATTGAAAAAGATAATGCCAGCAACACTAAATCTCCTAAAGGAAAATGGAGAAGTTGTAGCTTTAATAAAACCTCAATTTGAAGCAGGGCGCGAAAAAGTAGGAAAAAAAGGTGTTGTAAGAGAAATAAGCACTCACAAGGAAGTTGTTTATGGCATTGTGGATTTTTTAATTGAAAAGGAACTAAATGTCTTAGGTGTAGGATATTCTCCTATAAAAGGGCCTGAGGGCAATAGAGAATACTTAGTTTATTTTACAAAGGATAAATGTAAGGAAAGTAATTTTAAGAACGAAGATATAGATACAGTAGTTGAAGCATCACATGTGGAAATTTAACTTCTTTAGGAGGGGCTATGAAAAGAATTGGATTTGCAATTAATTCATCAAAGGACAAAGATAATAAAATATTAGATATGGTTATAAAGAAATTCAGAGATAGGTTTGAACTAGAAGATATTTTTGTATTTAATGCTTATGATATGGAAATACAAAATTTAACAAGTATTGATTTACTTATCGTGCTAGGGGGAGATGGAACTCTCCTAGGAATAGCAAGGGCTTTAAATGAAACTTTCCATTCGCCTATCTTAGGAATAAATATAGGAAATTTAGGATTTCTAACAAGTATTGATATATCTGATATTGATGTGGCTCTTGATAAAATAGAAGAAGGCAAATATAACATAGCTGAAAGAATGATGTTAAACTGTAGAGTTGAATCGCAAGAACACAAAGAGGACATTAGAGCATTAAATGATGTAGTAATAGCTAGAGGAACTTTATCGAGAATGGTGAAGTTTACAATATATGTAGATGGTAAAATATATTCTACCTTTAAAGGCGACGGACTCATTATAGCAACACCCACTGGTTCAACAGCTTATTCTTTCTCTGCTGGAGGGCCGTTTATATATCCAGATTTGGAACTTATATCAATAACTCCTATATGTCCACATACTAAAAGCATGCAGACTATTATATTAAATGGTAATAGTGTTATAGAAGTGTGTGCGGACCATGAGGACGAGAATATATATTTAACAGTAGATGGCCAGAAATCAATTAAAGTTGATGGTGATACTTCAATAAAATTAAGTAAAAACAATAAAAATGTAAAATTACTGTTATTTGATGATTATGACTATTTTAAGGTGTTAAGAAGTAAGGTTTTAAATAATTCTAAAGAATGTGATGGTGATGAACTTTGAAATCAAAAAGGCATACAAAAATACTTGAAATAATAGGCTCAAGAGAAATTGAAACTCAAGAGGAACTAGCGGAAGCATTGAAAAAAGAAGGATTTGATGTAACTCAGGCAACTGTATCTAGAGATATTAAAAATTTAAAATTAATAAAAATGCAATCATCTAATGGTAAATCTAAGTATGTTGTATCTGCAGGAGAACAAAAGAATATTATTGACAGGTTAAGTAATATTTTAGCCAATACTGTACTTACAGTAGAAAATGTAGATAAAATGGTTGTTATAAAAACTATAACAGGTTCAGCACCAATTACAGCTGAAGCAATAGATAATTTAGAAAGTGCTGATATAGCAGGTACTGTAGCAGGTGATAATACTATTTTTATTTTAGTAAGAAGCATTGAAAGTGCTGAGGATTTAGTAGATAAAATTAGAAAAAGAATGTCATCATAAATATTAAGGGTGGGATGAAATGCTAATTCAATTAAATATTAAAAATTTTGCATTAATAGAGGAAATAACAATAAACTTTAGTGAAGGATTTAATATACTTTCAGGTGAAACAGGAGCAGGAAAGTCTATCATGATAGATGCAATAGACTTTGTTCTTGGTGGGAAATTTTTTAAGAATTTAATAAGAACAGGTGAAGAAAAAACATATGTTGAAGCCTTATTTACACTTGATAAGTCTAAAGTAAGTGAAGCCTTAGATGAATTAGATATTGAATATGAAGATATATTAATAATTTCAAGGGAAAGTCATGTAAGCGGCAAAAATTTAATAAAGGCTAACGGAAAAAGCTTAATTACATCTCAGCTTAGGAAAATAAGAGCAAAACTTTTGGACATTCATGGCCAGCATGCAAATCAAGAACTTTTGCAAAGAAATACTCATATATCGTATTTAGATGGATTTATAGGAAATGAAATACAAAATCCATTAAATAAGTTTGGCAGCTTAAGAGAAGATTTAATTAAAATTAGAGAAGAAATTAAAAGAATTAGTGGAAATGCAGATAGAGAAAAATTACTAGATTATTTGAAATTTCAAATTGAAGATATAGAAAAGGCAAAGCTTAAAGAAAATGAAGAAGAAACATTAAAAGAAGACTATAATATATTAGCAAATGCGGAAAAAATAAATAATAGTTTGGCAATATCTTATGGAATCTTGAATGGAAATGAGGAATTTGGTGTAATTGATTCAATTTCAAAAGTTATTGCAGAACTTGCAAGTGTTGAAGGCCATTTTGAGAGGATAAGAAAAAATAAACAAGCAATAGAAGAGGCATATTATGCAATAGAAGAGGCTAGTCATGAAATTCGTGATATGGCTGAAGAAGTTGTCTTTGATCAAGAGGCTTTAGATAAAGTTAATGCAAGAATTTACGAAATAAATACGTATAAGAAAAAATATGCTCCATCTGTTCCGGAAATATTACAATATCATGAGAAAATAAAAAAACAATATAATGAAATAATTAACTCTGAGAAAATAATAGAGGAGATTAAAGAAAAGGAAAAAGAAATTCTATCTAAAATGGAAAAACAGGCTTTGATTGTTCATGAACTTAGGATGAGAAAAAGCAAGTTGTTAGAAGAAAAGATTTTAAAAGAACTTATGTTTGTAGGACTTGAAAAATCAAGGATGGAAATAAGAGTTATTCGAGAAGAAAATTTTAATGAAAGAGGATTTGATGAAGTAAGCTTTTTGATTTCAACAAATCCTGGAGAGCCTCTTATGCCACTGGAAAAAGTGTTATCAGGAGGAGAACTTTCAAGAATAATGTTAGCATTAAAATGTGTTTTTGCTGAAAAGGATGAAATACCAACTTTGATATTTGATGAAATAGATACAGGAATAAGCGGAGCTGTTGCACAAAGAGTTGGCGAGAAAATGTATCAATTATCAAAAACGCATCAAGTTTTATGCATTACTCATCTACCACAAATAGCAGTATTGTCCGATTACCATTATTTTGTTGCTAAAAAAGTAAAAGATGATAAGACATTTACCAAAATAAAAGTTTTATCAAAAGAGGAAAAAGAACTTGAAATATGTAAAATGTTAGCAGGAGATAGTGTGACAGAAGCAACATTAAATAATGTAAGGGAAATGATAGAAATAAGCGAGCAAAAAAAAATAGAAATTAAAAAATAAATACATATACAATAAAAAATTGGTAAAAATAAAACCATGCGAGGCATGGTTTTATTTTTTTGTTTATGGTAAATTAAAAAAGTTTTTTTGTATAAAAGAAATAAAATTATTATACATTAAAAATTTAGTATATGCTAAATTTTTTGTCTACAATAACAGAGTTCCTATAGGATAAGACATTAGTCTAGTGGGAAAATTAAATTTAGAAAGTAAAGGAGGAGAAAAATATGAAGAAAAAACTTTTATGCACAACTGGTTTAATTATAACTCCAATCTTTATTTTAATTTTAATTACCACAATTAGTATAAGAAAATTGCCAAGCAAAATATATACTAAAGATGATAAGACGGTTCAGTCTATTGCACCTATAGGAAATACAATCAAGAAAATAGGAAATAATGGAAATGAATATGAAATAAAATTTTTAGGAATGATTCCTCTAAAGTCGGTAGAAGTTCAAAAAATAAAAGATTTAGAAATTTACCCAGGTGGAAATCCTATTGGTGTTAGAGTAAATAGTGAAGGTGTACTTGTAGTTGGATATTCTGATATTGAAGTTGATAACAAAAAAGAAGAAAGTCCAGGAAAAGCTGGTGGCCTTGAAATTGGGGATGTAATTTTAAAAGTAAATGGCGAAGATATGGAAAATTCTCTTGATTTACTAAAAACAATAAAAGAATCTGAAAATGAGTATATAAAAGTTAGCATATTAAGAAGTGGAAAAAATCTTACAAAAACAATTCAATTGAAGAAAGAAAATAATAAAGATTATAAAATTGGATTATGGATCAGAGATTCTACAGCTGGAGTAGGAACAATGACATTTTATGATGATAAGACTAAAACATTTGGTGCCTTAGGACATCCAATTACAGATTGTGATACAAATGAGCCGTTTTTAATTAAAAAGGGAGATATGTTGGAATCTTCTATAATAAGCATTAGAAAGGGTGAAAAAGGACTACCAGGTGAATTAAAGGGTATTTTTTTAAACGAGAATAATCCAAGCGGAACAATTGAAAAAAATACTCAAAGTGGAATTTTTGGAGAAGTTACTAATACAGAATCTTTAAATAAAAATATAAAACCACTTAAAGTAGGATTTAGGGATGAAATATATATTGGTAAAGCAAAGATAATTACTACTATTGATGAAAATGGACCTCAAGAATTTGATATTGAAATTGAAAAAGTTTTGAATCAAGCTACTCCAAATTCCAAAAGTATGGTGATAAAGATTACAGACCCGAGGTTATTACAAAGAACCGGAGGTATAGTTCAAGGAATGAGTGGAAGTCCTATAATTCAAAATAATAAAATAATAGGAGCGGTAACACATGTATTGATTAATAAGCCTGATACAGGATATGGGATATATATAGAATGGATGCTGCAAGATGCAGGAATAATAAAATAATGTTAATTAAGGTGGAATTTAATGAAATTCCACCTTGATTTTTTTCAGTAAATTATTAATTTCAACATATATACTCTTTATTAAAAAAAATATAGATATAGAAATCAATTTCCTTACATGAGGTTTTGAGTATTTATTATGGTATACTATTAAATGATATACTTTTAAAATAAAAAAAGTGAATTTTGGATAAAAGTTCTTAAATAAAAACATTATATACATTGTAGAAAAATCAATATAATTATATAATAAATATATAATAATTTAATAATTGATATCTAAGGAAAAATATAGGTGCATCTTTATAAAAAAATACTTAAAAAAGTATTTTTTAATAAACTATTTACTTTCTGAGAAAAAAAGTGTATAATTTACAAATAGTGGAAGATAATTACATTATAATAATTACATGTACTAAAATTTATGTAAAAAGAAATATATTAATAGGATTTATTATGTATTGTTAATACCCTAATATATACCCTGATAGTAAAATGAAGTCGTACAAAAAAATGCAAAAACAATAATATAACAGCATACGATTATATAATCAGTGAATAAGATGTGGTTAGAGGGGTTAAAATTATATATTAAATACTAAACATAAAAAAGAATGGACAAAAGGAGAGAAAGAATTATGGAAGATTCAAAAATATCTGTACTTATTGCAGATGATAACAAGGAATTTTGCAGCATATTAAACGACTACTTATTAAACCAAAGAGATATTGTAGTTACCGGAATTGCTAAAGATGGTAGAGAAGCCTTAGAATTAATAGTAGAAAAAAAGCCGGATTTAGTTATCCTAGATATTATTATGCCTCATTTAGATGGATTAGGTGTTCTTGAAAAGTTAAATACTATGGACTTAGAGAAAGTTCCAAGAATAATTATTTTATCAGCTGTTGGGCAAGATAAAATCACTCAACAAGCAATAACTCTTGGTGCAGATTATTATACTGTAAAACCTTTTGATATGGAAGTGTTTACAAAGAGAATAAGAGAAATGTTTAGTAATAACTTGGCTCAAGAAACACCAGTTAGAACTTCATATCAATCATCAACAATGGTATCATCAGTAAGTGAAACCAAATCAAAAACACCATTAGATTTAGAAACAGAAATAACAAATATAATACATGAAGTTGGTGTGCCAGCACATATAAAAGGATATATGTACTTAAGAGAAGCTATTACCATGGTAGTAAACGATATGGAGCTTTTATCTGCAGTAACTAAGGAATTATAT
>JAEZKY010000328.1 GCA_023435985.1 Bacillota bacterium
TTACTTTATTAAAAAATCAAATACCAATGCTTATAGAAGTTTACATGCCATTATATAGAACAGCTATAGAAAATCAATCTATAAAAAAAACTTTAACTATTCCTCAATGGCTTAATAAAATAGCTGAGCAAAACAACATTAATTTCTCTCAGGTTTTGCAGAATGCACTTAAAGAGCAGCTTGGGCTAAATAATCAAAGTAAAATATAAAAAATATAGGTGTTCCTTGTGGACATCTATATTTTTAAATATTTATTCGAAATTAAAGTTTTCTTCTATTCCAGTTAGTTTCTCTTTATTTTGTAATTCTCGCCACCAAAAAGGCACCCACATTTCTGCAAGTACCCTTTATAGTTATCTTACTTAAAATCAATCTATATCTTTAAAGAACTACAGTTGCTGGTACTGTTATAGTAACTGTACCTGAAGGTGAAATATCACCAACATTAACTACTATTTTTGAAGCACTTGAACTCGAATCAACTGTACCTTGAGTAGTTGTTATTCCATTAGGCATAAATTGAATATGATTTGGAGCGCTATCATTAATTACTACTGCTTTCGCAGTTTTTGAACCTGTATTAGTAACTACTATAGTATACGTAAAAGTATCACCAACCCATACAGATTTCACACTTGCTGTTTTTACTACACTTAATGTAGTGTCAGGTACCCCATTAAATATAATCGAAACATCACCGCCAGCATTATTAGTATTATCACCTTTTGCATATGCAATATTAACTATAGCACTTGCTCCTGTGGTAGTTCCTCCATTATTTGCAGTTACATTCACTGCACATGATGCACTTAAGTTACTTCCATCTGTTGTAGTTGCAGTTATTGTTGCTGTTCCTGCACCTATCGCTGCTACTTTACCATTTGAATCTACAGTTGCTACTGAAGGATCACTTGATGTCCATGTAAATCCAACTGCTGCTGGAGTTGTTGTTGCGGTTAATTGTCCTGAATCACCTTGATTTAAATCCATTGAAGATTTATCTAATGTTATTGATTCTTCCGCCCAATCACCCCATGCAAATTCTCCGCCATATACACCAATATTACATTGTGTTCTATCTGGATTTGTTCCTGTTCCTGTGTTTTTCCAACTACTTGAAGTTATATTATAACCTGAATCTGTTATAACGTTAGTTAAACATGTAGTTTTAGTTCCTAGATAAGGGTCAATTATTGAATTAGTAGATGCATTATTGATTCCTTGTCCAGATATCGGGCGACTAGTATAAAATCCATCCGAACAGTTATTGAATAGACAATTTACGGTCTTAATGCTTGCATTTGATACAATCCCATTCCATCCACCTATAAGTAACTTATCAAAAACACAGTTATAATATTCGTTTGTCCAGTCATCTCCTCCTAAACATACATAATTATTATCACCCGAAACATTATGAAATACCAATCCATAAAATGCAAATTTCATTCTCCAAGAAGAATTTCCCTCAACAATTAAAAATTCTAATCCATTTGTACTTTTTATAGATGCTTTCCCCATATTCTTAGCTATAAAACTAACTTTCATTCCATTAAATTTAGAATTCACATTATTACTATATCCACTTGATATTGATGTCCAATCATAATCACCATCATTCATTACTATTGCCACATTGGTTTTTAGATTATTATCACTCAAATAGCTTAAGCATTTCCATAAACTTCGGAAAGGATTAGATTGATTACCATTTCCGTTTGTATCATCACCGTTATTGGCATCAACATAAATAACTCTATTAAAATTTAAAGTGGTGTTATTTATTTTTACTGATTGAGTTATATCCGCTGCAAAAACATTATTAATACAACCTAATGATAAAATCAAGGTCATAACAAGCATGGCACTAAGCTTTTTTAAATATTTCTTCATTTTTATATTCTCCTCTACTAAGCAAATTGAGAACGCGTTCTATTATTATATTAAACTTTTATACAACTAATTGCTTATAAAGTTCCTATACTATTCTTATAGTTTTCTTATATTTTTTCACTACTAAAAAGGCACCTACATTCTGTAAGTGCCTATATAAATATTAATATTTTCTTATTTCATAAGATGTTACTTGATCATGTACAACATCTTCCTCTACTGATATACTCGAATTAACTGTTTTATCAAATTCATATGTTATTTGATTCTCATATTCTGTTTTAGTATTATACCATTCTTTAAATTTAGCTGCTTCTGAAGCTGAAATATCAAAAACTTTCGTTTCTCCATCTGTTAAGTTAATAATTAAAATTGCTCCTGTCTTATTATCAGAATCATCTGGAGGAGTGTTTGGATCAGTAGTATCCTTTTTAGTTACATTGATTATACATGATGCACTTAAGTTATTTCCATCTGCAGTAGTTGCAGTTATAGTACAAGTTCCTTCTTTTAATGCAGTTATTTTTGTAATTTTTCCGTTCGTAGTATCTACTTCTATACTTGCCACAGTAGGATCACTTACTGCCCATGTTACTCCTACCTCTGCAGGAGTCGTTGTAGCTGTTAATTCTGCTGAATCACCTTCTGTTAAATCCATTGATGAGTGGTCTAATGATATGCTCTTTTCTTCATACTCTACTACATCATCATAAATTTCCACATCATCTAATGCACCATTATAATATCTATAATACCCACTTGCTGGAAAATAAAAACCAAATGTTGAAAAAGCATTATAACTTGTTGCTTCATTTCCACTTCCAGTAACAGAGGAATCAGGTGTAATCATATCATCTATATAAATTTTTAATATAGATGTATCATAAGTTATCATTATAGTATGCCATTCATCATCGTTAACTGATTTATTGGACATTAAGTTTAAAATTTCAAAATCTCCATTATTTACTCCAACATTTATTTTTCCATTGTTAGTATGAATTGTAAATTGCTTGTTATCATAGCCATTAGATTTATTTGTATTAGTAAGAATATTTCCAATAGAAGTTTGTGTAGTCTTTAGTTTGAATTTAATAGTTTTTTTACCTATAGGAATAATATTATAATTTACTTTTATATAATCGCTTGTACCATTGAAGGTTCTATAATTATTAGTTGAAGCTTCTGTTGTATCTGTTCCACTTGTAGTCCCATTATACGTTCCATTATAATTACCCATAAAATCAACACACGTTGTCCCACTTGTTTCTTCAAATTTGTAATCAGTAACTAAATTTTGCGAGTAATCTTCTTTAGGTATGTAAATTTTATCAGCTGCCTTAGCCACATTTTCATATTGAAGCATTCCAACTCCAATAATAGCTAATAACATTACAAACATAATACTAACCTTTTTTAAGTATTTATTCATTTATCATTTCTCCCCTTTTGTTTAATCTCAATAATAAATGAACGCGCGTTCTATATATTTATTTTAACTTCAATGCCAGTTAAATCCAACAATAATCGTAATACAAATTCCTTTATATCTAAGAGTTTAAGTAAATTTTTACATATACAAGTATAGTTTCTTTAAAAGATATCTATCTTAAATTATTAAATACTCTTTCAATTCACGCAAACATACATTCGCATTTTATAAAAAGTAATGCTATAATATTACCAATAACTATAAAATCAAACATTATATTCTTAGGAGTGATTATATGAAAGTTGCTATTTACTCAAGAAAATCTAAATACTCAGAAAAAGGTGATTCTATTGGTAATCAAATTCAAATGTGCAAAGACTATATAGAAAATCTATATAGAAATAAAAAAATTGAATATTCAATTTACGAAGATGAAGGTTTCAGTGGTAAAAATACTGATAGACCTGAATTTCAAAAATTATTAAATGATATAAGAAAACAACAATTTAATGTTTTAGTATGCTACAGATTAGATCGTATATCACGTAATGTTGCAGACTTCTCCTCTACTCTTGAGGAACTTCAATCTTATGGAGTTGATTTTGTAAGTATCAAAGAGCAGTTTGATACAACTAGTCCAATGGGACGAGCTATGATATATATAGCTTCTGTATTTGCTCAACTTGAAAGAGAAACAATTGCAGAACGTGTAAGAGACAATATGATAGAACTTGCTAAAAATGGTTACTGGTTAGGAGGAGCTCCTCCATTAGGATATTCAAGAGTAAGAGAAACATATAGAGATGAAGATGGAAATGAAAAAGGAATCTCATATTTAGTGCAAGTTCCTGAAGAAATAGAATTAATAAAACAAGTCTTTAATATATATTTAGAAGTCGGATCTATACATCAAACCTTTAAATATTTAATGAAAAATAACATTAATCTACCTAATGGACACTACTTTGCTCATAGCTCTCTGCGTAATATTTTGACAAATCCTATCTATGTAAAGAGTTCAGAAAATGCTCTTAAAATTCTTGAAGATAAAGGTATAAATGTTTATGGCACCCCTGATAAAATTCATGGGATACTAGTCTATAATAAACGATCTTATAATCTCATTAAAGATGGGAAAAAAACAACCCCATTTAAGGATAAATCTGAATGGATTGCTGCAGTAAGTAAAAGATGCAAAGGATTTATTGATTCTGACATATGGGTAAAAGCTCAACAACAAATTAATAAAAATAAATCATTAGCTCCCAATCTCGGTAAAACCAATAAAGCCATTCTTACTAGTAAATTAAAGTGTAAATGTTGTGGAAGTACTATGGGATTAGTGCAAGGTCATAAAGATGAGGAAACTGGACTTGCAAAAATATATTACAAATGCAATTTAAAAAGACGCAGCGGCGGGAATTTATGTAATAGCAAAAATTTGGTTGGTGATAAAATAGAAGACTGTGTATTAGATAGTTTGGAAGAAATGGCTAAAAATAAAAAAGCTTTTCTTGCTAGAATAGAAAAGTCTAAAAAAGAGGATAAAAAACATAAAGATAATAAACTACAAAAAGTAAATATTGAAAAACAGATAAAAGCTAAAACAAAGCAATTAAATGGACTCGTTGATAAATTAGCAGTAGCTGATGATTTGATAGATGTTTTTATGAATAAAATTAGAATACTTAAAACTGAAATTGCTGAATTAGAAGAAAGTTTAAAATCAATAGATGAAATTATAGAAAATAATTCTTCTGAACTTTATGATATTGAATTTATAAATGCAGTATTAGATAAATGTACAAATATAAAAAATGAAACAATTGAGAATAAAAGAAGGATTATAAACTTTCTAATCGAAGAAATAATATATGACAATGATACTGAAACTTTAGAAATATATCCTATTGGTTCAGGGGGAAGTAAAAAAAAAGCTTTAAATGCTTCTTAAGAGAGGTCTTAACTGATCCTCTTTTGTTGCACTTTTATACACGTACCAGTCGGACCGCAAGTCAAAAGTAATCCATTCTTTAAAGATATGATTTTTCTAATGATTTTAATTTGATTTTGAGAAAATCCTAAATCTTCAAGGCTATAATCAAAATTATCACAGTATAATATTCTTATTACTAACTTTTCTCCGTAAACTACTGGAATGGATGATATTCTTAAATCATATTTTAGGTTGTTATAATTAACCATTATTTTTCCATCTTGTGGTTTCCGCTTTTCGGTTATATCCATGTTTGCTTTTAATTTTATCTTAGATGCAAGAGTTGTATACTCATTCGAATCAATTTTATGAACCAAAACTAAGCTACCATTTATCCTATATCTTACAAACACACAGTTCTTCTGTGGCTCTATATGAATATCACTGGCCTTATCTCTTATTGCATTAGATATTAGTATATCTTCTAAGTTTTTATCATCCTCACCAAAAATAATATTTTTTAAATGCTCAAAATTATTTTCTTCTACGGCATCTATAACTATATCTTTGTTATAAATAAACTTTAAATATTCTCTTGCTTCTTCAGTGGCTTCATAAGCTAAAACTATTACCTCATTTGATTTTTCCTTTATTGGTATAATCTTATATTTCTCACAGATTTCTTTCCTTAAATTTCTTGCCGTCTTTAGATCCACTTCTTCAATTTTATATTCTTTTATTTTAAAAGCACCTTCCTTTATTAATTTAAATTCGTCTATATTAATAAATTTTAGACTTGATTATGGAAAAATATTCATAATTGCTGATATAAAAATGAAAAATAAGATCAAAAGAAAAGATAATTTACAAGAGTGGCTAGTTTTAAAAATGATTAAGGCTCTTGAGGAAGATAATTATATAAATACATAAGAAAACTTGTCAAATTTAATATTAGTTTCAAAAATTGCATTAGCACAAAATAGAAAAATGAATACTTAAAGCACTCCATTGCTGTAAGTATTCATTTTCTTTATTACATCATTATAATATATATTTAACTTTTGTTTTGGTTCAGTATTATTTTTCAAAATTCTTTTATTACTTGTGATATGCTTCACCGTAACTCGTTTATTGTAGGCTTTTTTAAAATCTAGATACAAAAATAGTAAATTATTATCTCACAATTATTATCATTGCCCTTTCATATCTCCAATCTAACCCAGTGTTCTTCTTCTGTTAAAATGATGTCTAATTCATGGGATATCCTATCTAATCTGATGTAACATAAAATGCGCATGAATATTTACTTAAAATTCTTTAAAAGCTTTGTTTTAAAACTATTTCATTTCTTTCCTAGCAACTGTATCCTCATGTTAATGAGGCAAAAAAATGATACCAATATAGAATAATTTGATATAATTTATTAAAAGATAAGATAAATGACACTTTGGGACGAAGGTATTTTCTTTGCTTAGTTCTTAAAGAATAAAGATTTATACAGGAGGAGCTTATGTTTAATCAAATAAGTTATTTTCAAAAGGAGCTTGCTGATCTCGTTTATCGACATACCCACATGGAAGGCTATCAACCTACACAAATTCCGTGCCTTGGTTTTTCACGTTATTCCACTACTCATTATTCTACATTGGCTGGCCCTCCACGTGGACTCTATAATCCTTCCCTCTGTATCGTAGTTCAGGGCTCAAAGGATATTATACTTGGGGGGGAACGCTTAAGAGGCGGTCCATCGAATTACATTGTATCATCTATAGATTTACCGATTATCTTTGAATCAATGGAATCCTCCCCCAAAGTCCCTAACTTGTATTGCAAAATTGAATTTACTCCAAGCCTTATTTTAGAACTGTTAAGTGCTGAAGAGTTTAATGTAACTGGCAAGAGAACTTCAAAACGTGGTGTGAATGTTGCTGAATTAGATGTATCCATGCTAGATGCTGTGGTGAGACTCGTTCGACTTCTTGACAAACCTACCGATATCCCTTTCCTTGCCTCGCTTTATACAAAAGAAATATTATATAAAACATTGCAAGGGGATTATGGCGATTCATTAAGACGAATTGTAACTGATGGGAGTCCAACTATTCATATTAGAAACACAATACAACATATGATGAATAATTTTCAGAATCCTCTTCGCATTGAAGATCTAGCAGATGTGGCAAAGATGAGCATTCCATCATTCCATAGACATTTTAAGGAAGTAACTGCAATGAGTCCAATTCAATTTCAAAAACAATTGAGGCTTCAGGAAGCCCGGCGTCTAATACTATCAGGGTCAATGAATGTGGCAGATGCATCATTTAATGTTGGCTATGAAAGCCATACGCAATTCAGTCGTGAATACTCAAGAATGTTTGGCTTTCCACCCAGAGAGGATGTTAAACGGCTTAAATGCATTAATGATACAATTGTGGATATTTAAGAAATTCAATAATAAATAATTTAAACTATTAAAGAGCGTGAAGGCAGTTTAACTTACCACTCTTTTTTGTTATAACTATTCTATCATCAAAGCCACATTGTATAGTTTGATAGGATTAGGCAACTTTTTGATTGAATTGTGTTACCGATGACTTCAGAGCTACATGTATAATATAAATAGATTCAACGAACAAATATAACATATTTTTAGGAGGTATTTATATGCAATACATTAAGCTAGGCAACTCTGGACTTGAAGTTTCACAGATATGCATCGGCTGCATGGGTTTTGGGGACCCTGCTAAGGGCCATCCTACTTGGGCGCTTGGTGAGGAAGGCAGCCGCCCTGTAATCAAACATGCAATCGAGGAAGGTATTAACTTTTTTGATACTGCCAATCTATATTCTCAAGGAACAAGTGAAGAGATAATTGGCAAGGCTCTGAAAGAATTTGCTAAACGTGAAAATATAGTCATCTCTACAAAACTTGGTGCCCCAATGAGGTCTGGACCTAACTCGTTTGGACTCTCACGAAAGGCGATTATGACAGAGATTGACCATAGTTTAAAACGCCTTGGAACTGATTACATCGATCTTTATCAGATTCATAGAGCTGATCCATTTACCCTATGGGAAGAGACTTTGGAAGCACTCCATGATCTTGTAAAAATGGGAAAAGTGCGCTATTTGGGAGCCTCTACAATGAGAGCTTGGCAGTTTGCTAAAGCTCTTCACATCCAGAAGGTTAATGGTTGGACACGCTTTATATCAATGCAACATAATTACAATTTGGTTGCTCGTGAGGAAGAGAACGAAATGCTTCCGCTCTGTGCTGATGAAGGTATTCAGACCATAGTCTACAGCCCACTTTCCCGTGGTATGCTAGCTCGTCCATGGGGTGAAAAGACAGCTCGCTCCGAGGCTGAAGCAGGCGCTGCTAATTACTTTGAGGCAACTGCAGTAGCCGATGAGAAAATTGTTGAAGCCATTGGTAAAGTTGCAGAAGAACGTGGGGTCAGTCGTGCAGAAATCTCGCTTGCTTGGTTATACCAAAATCCAGTTGTTGCAGCGCCTATCGTTGGAGCACTTAAAACTAGCCACATCGACGATGCAATCAAAGCCCTCTCAATCGAGTTAACCAATGAAGAAGTACATCGATTGGAAGCATACTACACCCCGCGTGTTGACGTGAACGTTAAAAATTCCGACCCGAAAGCCATATCAAAAATGGCGGCAACAGTTGGAATCAAAATTCCAGTACCAACTGGTTCTAAATAATTTGAAAAAGTTGAAAAAGAAGGAGAAGTCCCTGATAAAGAGAGGCTTCTCCTTCTTTTTTATGAAATATCTCTTTAACTTTTATTTAAGCTTAATTAGTTTAAAAACTCGCTTACAAATATGATATAAAATATAACACTATTGTTTTACTTAAAGTTAGTGATATCAATGATTTAAGTTAAAGTCTACGTCATTTATGATACGGTTCTCCATAAATTATTCTAAACTTATAGTAAAAGAAAATCATCAATATTCCTGTTGAGGATTTCATTGGTGGAGGCGAAGCACTACCTTTGAAACCTACCAATAAATTTGATATCATTTTAATCTGAAGTATATTACATATTAACGAGCTTACTTATAAATTATTGAACTTTACCAAGCTCCCAATAAGTAGTTATTTTTTCTTTCCATACAAACCTATATTTTCCCAATAGATCTTTAGAATCTATTGGTTTTCTTCCCGTTAATTTTTCAACCGTATCTGTTTCAATTGCAATTAAGCCATCTCTTATACCAGATTCATTTGTTACCATATCATTAGTACACCATGGCACTGGTGATTCTGAGTAGTTTCCTTTTGTAATATATTAATTATATCCTTCACGATTAGCGCCTAAAAATGACGTATAAGTAATATGTTTAAAACCAGCTGCAATAGCCGCATCAATTACATTTTTATGTTGCTGTACACGTTCTGGTCCTATCAATACACCAGATACCATATAAAGACATTCTCCACCTTTAAATACTTTTATCATTTGTTCCTTGTCTAATATTTATTTTAGTGACGGGCATCTTATTAGCTATGAAATGATTAAAGGAAAACTTGGTATCGCAGTAATGCCAGACCTTGTATGTCCAAACGGTTCTGAGCTTTCCATTATTCCTATAGATATAAATGATTTAATTTCTTATGGAATTGCATGGCACAAAAACAATAATAAGTATAATATAAAATGATTTATTAATATTACAAAGCAAATATATAAAATTTAATTATTTATAATAACATGCAATTTATCCATATGTATAATTAAATCATCTGCATATACTGAAACAAATAGATCCTGTACAATTTCAAAATTATTAGTTGAAATTTATACTTAGTGGAATCTCTAGTGACAACAAAAATCCGCTACTATCTGCAAATATCTATTTAAGCTCTCTGCGAATGATCGTGAATTTCCTAGTGTAATGCGAACCGTCCCTTGCCTCTTTCCTATTTTACCATCCAATTTTAGTAAAGTTCGAATTTATCTATGATATTGTTCATTATAGAACATTTCTATTTTATCTGCACAAAACTCTCTTTCACACTTCTCTCATTTAGCCATTATTTTACACCACGCTTTAATTATATTTTATGTAGAGTATAACAAATACATCTATTTTACCCTAATGAGCTTCTATGAAATGCTAATTTATGTATACCTTGATTATAATTAATATATAGTATAATTTAACTATCCTGATATATTTTATCTCTAGAAAATAATATAAGTAAACATATCATTTACAATTAGGAGGCAAAATGAGAAAAAATGAGTTTTATTTTCCTAAATATAGAATTAGCTTTGAGTCAACTTCATTAAGGGAATGGAAAGAAATATTTAAAGGCGAAACTTATAAAAAATATCCTAAAAAATCTATTATAGTTAATCAAGGCGAAGATGTAAATCATTTGTATTTTATTAATAAAGGGTTAGTTGAATATACATCTATCACTGAAGACGGTACAGAAGAATTAGTAGAAATATTAGGAGATGGAAATCTTTTTTGTTTACAATCTATCTTTGGACGAAATCCTTCAATTGGATCTTTTATTACACTAGAAGATTCATTAATATCATCTATAAGTATTTCCCTACTAAAAAGCTATATTGATATCCATAAAAATCTAGCTATCGAACTTTTGGAGGAATTATCTAAAATAACTAACGGGTTGACAAGACAAATTTTTGGGCAAAGACTTAGTGCCGAAGAACGTATTGAAGAAATTATTTATTATTTAGCCGAATACTATGAAAGACGAAAAAATAATAGCATAAATAGGATAACAATTCCACTTTCGCAAATGGAATTAGCCAAAATAGCTAGAACAACTAGAGTAACCGTAGCAAAAGTTTTAAGTAAATTAAGGAGATTAAAATTAATTGATACCGCATATGCAGGAATCATCGTTTATAATTTAGCTGAAATAAAAAAATAATAAAATTAGCAAAATGTATACTGCTTAACAGTTACTAAAAAAAATATATTATACAATGAAATTGTAAGAAATAAATCTTAGGAGGTATAAATATGACTGGAAAAATAGGACTAGAAGAACACTTTGCTATTCCAGAAACTTTAGAATGTTCTGAAAGATACTTTGAGAAGGAGGTTTGGCCAATATTTTCAGAAAAAATTCTTGATTTAATGAAAAATCGTATTAATGAAATGGATCAGAATGGAATGGAAATGATGATTCTTTCCTTAAATTCACCAGCAGTCCAAGCAATCTATAATAAAAAACAAGCCATTGAAATTGCAATGAAAGCAAATGATATAATGGCTGAAGCAATTCAAAAGAATTCAAAACGTTTTAGAGGCCTTGCTGCACTCCCAATGCAGGATCCAGATGCTGCAATTAAAGAAATGAACAGATCAGTGAAAGAACTAGGATGTGTAGGCGTTTTAGTAAATGGTTATTCTCAAATTGATACTGAAGATAATTATAAATATTTAGATGATCCAATGTATTTACCATTTTGGGAGGAACTCCAAAAATTAAATGTTCCATTTTATATGCATCCACGTGAACCAATGCCATGTAACATGGGAATATACGAAGGACATCCATGGCTTGAAGGAGCAGCATGGGCTTTTGGAGTAGAAACCGCAACTCATACATTACGTTTAATGTGTAGTGGAATTTTTGATAAATATCCAAAATTGAAATTAATACTGGGACATTTAGGGGAAACATTGCCATTTTGTATCTGGAGAACACAAAATAGAATAAATAAGACAGGTAGAGGAATTCCAGCAAAGAAACCATTAACAAAATATCTGAGTAAAAATGTTTGGTGTACAACTAGTGGTCAATTTAGAACACCAGCATTATGGAACACTATAATGGAAGTTGGTTCAGATCATATATTATTCGCGACTGACTTTCCATTTGAAGAAGTTAAAGATGCTTGCGAGTGGTTTGATACTTGTTCTATAAGTGAGTCTGATAGATATAAAATTGGCCGCAAAAATACTATTAATTTATTTAATTTAGATATATAAAATTTTTTTAACAAACAACTCATCTAAGTTCTAATTAAACGACTACATTGTTATACTAATAGATTTAAAAATTTTCAATTTCCTATTTATTTAAGTTAATCCAACTCCTGAAAGAAAAGAAACTTCCTCTCGTCTAAGGCCCGGTGTTCGCCTACGTAGGCCTTCAGACAAGCCAGCCTGCGATGGTACAATTTTTGCTCGGCGTGCTTTTAAAAAATCCCATAATTCCTTATATTGTTGCTTTAGCTCATCCATAAACTTATCCCTTCCTTTATAAAAGATATTTTGATGCTATAAAAAGCAGTTATTACTTCATAATATAAAAGGGGGAATTAAATAATGAAAGATATAAAAAATGCTCTTGTTACTGGAGCAAATAAAGGGATTGGCCTAGAGATTGCGCGACAACTTGGACAGCTCGGTTATTCTGTATGGCTTGGCTGTAGAAATTTAGAACGCGGAAAGCTAGCTGAGGCTGAACTACGTAGAGCAGGTATCGATGCACATGCTCTTATTCTAGACGTTACCAACGATGCAAGTGTATCAGAAGCCGCTAGCAAATTTGCACAGATGAACGACCACCTCGACGTATTAGTAAATAATGCTGGTATCAATATTGATAGGAGTAGGCCAAGTGAAACAATAGTCACTAATATGCAAGCCATTTATGATGTAAATACCTTCGGCCCTGTGCGCGTCACCATAGCTTTTTTACCATTTCTCCGAAAAGGAAATGGTGCTAGAATTGTAATGATGAGTAGTAGCCTAGGTTCGATTGCTGCTTCACTTGACCCAACAAGTGAAACCTACGACGTGAACCTCCTCAGTTACAATTCTTCTAAAGCTGCCTTAAATATGATCACTGTTATGTTTGCCAAAGACCTACATACAGAAAATGCAGTCAATCCAGGCCATACTGATACTGACCTTAACCATCATCAGGGACATCGCACAGTTGAGAATGCCGCCAAGATTGCAATAAAATTGGCAACTATAGGAGCAAACGGTCCGACTGCTGGCTTCTTTCATGATAGCTACTTTGACAATCTCGGACAACATTCTTGGTAAATACGGCAATATCTAAAAATTCACTGGTAGACTTATCAAATTAGTCTACCTCACGATAAATTATTCTTAGTTCTTTCTGTTGCAATCATCAATCCTATCTATATTCATTGCTATACCACTCTGTATGTATTCGAATATTTATTTTTTAATTTCACATAATAACAATACTTAATAAAATAGTTTTTAAGGTGGTTAAGCTAATGAAAAAATTTATTTCTCTTTTGTTTATTTTTTTATTCCTCTCACTTAGCATTAGCAAAGTAAACGTACTAGCTGAACCTAAAACATTAACTCAAGGCATCTATAATGCAAGAGATACAAACTTATTAATCGGCACACCCATTACAGTAAAAATCACGCCTGCTAATAGTAAGATTATAATTATAGTTGTTGACTCTAATCAAATTATGCAGACATTGGTAAGATTAAATCCTCAGATTCCTCAACAAATCTTGCCCCCACTTGATTATGATGACCATGTTGTAATTTTAGGTAGTGGCGGTGTAACTTTTTCTTAAAAGACACTTTTAAGTGTCTTTTTTATTCAGTTTGTCATATCATTTTTACATTACATAAATTACCAACGTATATTTTGCATATTATTCTTAAAGTTTAGGATAATATCTAATGCTACGATTTTCTTAAAAATTGTTTAGATGAACCCCAGAAAAGTAGGTTCCTACCCAGCAATAGGATCTTACTTTTTTAATTTATCTGCTATTAGTCTTGAATATTTATTTTTTAAATTCACATAATAACAATATATTTATTAAAGGTGGTTAAACTAATGAAAAGATTTGTAACTATTTTTTCTATTCTTTTATTTCTATCAATTAACCTGAATACATCATTTGCTTTTGCGCAACAAACTAAAACATTAACTCAAGGTATTTACAATGTGAGAGATGCTAATTTATTAGTAGGTAGTCCAATTACTGCAAGAATGACTTCTGCTAATGATAAGGCCATTATTATAGTTATTGGTTCTGATCAAACTATACATGCATTAGAACGATTAGGTCCTGGTATTCCTCAAGAAATTTTACCTCCACTTGATTATGATCAATCAATTATAATTTACACAAATGGCAGCGTAGTGTTGTCATAAAAGGCACCTTAAAAATGTCTTTTTTATTCAATTTACTACGTTAAATTTACATATTATAATTTAAGTTTGTCACTCTCCTGACACATTATACAATTATAATAAAGTTACAAAGTTGATAATAATTTCTTCATTAGTATTTACTCCACAAGTAAATTTAATATAAAAAGAGCAACATTCATATTCTTTTATGATATGTTGCTCTTAAATATCATGTTATTATATTTATATATATATCTTCACTATATAGTCATATTGATATTCCACTTTTGATATCTTAATTAATTCATTCTTTCTTATATATTCAACAGCTCTATGAAATTCTTCAAAGCTCATTCCTACATCATCATTAGATAGTGATACTATCGATTCTTTTCCAGCGTATATCATCGGTGTTTCTTTTATTTTTTCTAATATTATATACACATTGCTACTCATACTATCACCTTCCTATATATACCAATCATATGAATTTTACTATTACTAATACCCTCTCAAAAGAATTTTATTTCTAAAATTCCATCAAATTATTTAGAAACATCTGCATATAACTTTGCTATATATTGATGTTCACGTTCCACTTTTAATATCTTTGCTAAATCATTTTCCCATATTATATTGAACCGAAGTGTCAAAGTCTTCAACTTGCAGATCTACATTGCTATTAGATAGCACAACTATCGGCCGCTTGCCAGATTGTATTATTGGCAATACCTTAATTTTTTCTAATATTGTATTTACATTATTACTCATGTCAATCATCCCCTTACAATTAATATTAGACAAAAAAAGATAAATTCCTTTAAAATTTTACATTATTCATTAAGCAGTTAAGCAAAAATACCACAAATTCATTTCTGAATATTGTGGTATTAATAGTTGATATCTATGTAACTTTAATTGCTGCTTTTACTAAATCCTAGTGGACTTGTTGATATACTCCTGCTTCTATACTTTATTAATCTAAGAATCATATAACTGCCAAAGATTAATGTATACGCTGTTAATCTTAGCCAATCAGTTTCCTTATCATTTAATAATATAAATACGATATGAACATATGCTAGTAAATAAAATAAATAGGCCCATCTTTGCAACTTTTTCCACTGCATCCCTTTCATTTTTCGTCTTACTTTTCTTAATGATGTTATAAACAATGGTATCATTAAAATAAATCCTGTCATTCCAGCTACAATATAACTTAAATACAATATAGGAAACGTACCTTCACTCATAATTTTAGGAAGTTTCAATATTAGAAATCGAATAAAATATATAGTTCCATGCGATAACATTGTAATACATCCTAAAATAGCTAGCTCTGCTCTTATGCTCCTCAATTTTTTAGTTATTTGCCATTTAGAGTTTAAAGCTCCAGCATACATTACTAAAATAAAAAATGCTATAGATATCAAACCTCTTATCGATACTTTTTCAAGTACAAGAAGAAATGCATCTAGCTTTGCATTAGATGTTATTCTTAAGATTTCATAGATAGATGTAATTATTGAAATAACTCCTGCTATTATGTAATAAATATAATAGTGTTTTCTGATGGATTCTGTGAAAAATACTGCTAAAACTGTTACTAAAACTAATGTACAAATAAAATTCATCTTGTTACTCCTTACAGCAATAATTGATAATGAATATCATTATTATATTTTATCATCTTTATCAAGTCAAGCTTTAATAGGATTATTTTAATTCGTAACAAAAATACCACAACATCATTTCTGAATGAATACATGCAATTTTAGTATGATTTACAAATCACATATTATTAATTTAATTTCAATTTCATACAAACTATGTGCAAAAACGAATAAATTTTATAAATATAGAAAGCCTATAACTGTATATTCTATTAATATAAAGCGTATGGAGGACTAACTTAAAATGAATACATTTAAAAAAATACTTTCCTTTATTATAGTTTCTATATTATTGTCACATGGTATTAAAAATGCTACATATGCTAGCTCAAACCTCACTACTCAAAATCCAATTAAAGTAGTCGTATTCTTAGTTGATCTCACCAATATATTTAATTCTGATTTAAAAAACAGCTTAGAAGAACTTCAAAAAGAAAATGAAAATAAAATTCAATTTACCATTTTTGATGGTAAAGCAAATCAATCTGTTCAGAATGATGATATTTCTAAAGAACTAAACTCAGATCTTGATGTTTTTGTGGTATCTCCAATCAGTTCCAATGAAAGTGAAATTAGTAATAATCTTAATAAAATAGTTCGTGCGAAACATCCACTGATTGTATTTTTCCCTACTACACCTTCATTAACAAAGATTGTTAAAACTTATCCTTCATCTGTTATTATAGTTGGTGACACTGAACAAGGTGGAACCTTAGAAGGTAATATCCTAGCTAACGAATGGAAGTCCCATAAGGACACTTTAGATAAAAATAAAGATGATATAATGCAATATATTATGTTAAAAGGTCCGCCCGACAATTTCTTAACATTAGGTAGAAGTAAATATCCTATTCGTGCACTAAATGACTCCAAAATAAAAACTAAGGAACTTTTTTCAACTTTTTGTAATTGGCAAAGAGAATGTGCTAAAACAGCAATCGAGACAGAATTTTTGACTTTTGACGATAAAATCGAAGCAATAATCTCCAATAATGATAATATGGCCATAGGTGCAATTGAAGCACTTCAGAAGTATGGATTCAACTCAGGCAATAACTCAAAATATATTCCTATTGTTGGTCTTGGTGGTGTATCTGAAGCTAAAAACTTAGTTAATCAAGGATTCATGACAGGTACTGTTGTTCAAGACTCTAAACTTCATGCAAAAGCAATTTATGATGTAGCAGTTAATCTAGCCTCTGGACGAGATCCTATCCTAAACACTAATTATAAATTCAATGAAACTGGAATTACAATTAAAATACCTTATTATGAATATGTTAAATAACTGCAATCTTTAACTATTTGCCTTGATACTTAATTTCTACTTTCCATTTTGTAATATTGAAAAATTTTATATTTGATAAGTTCCTACTTTAAAGGAACTTATTTTTTATCTAATTATATGCAAAATCAACACATTGTAATTTAAATTCGTCACTTTACTGACACATTAGCCAATTATAATAAAGTTACAAAGTTGATAATAATTTCTTCATTAGTATTTACTCCACAAGTAAATTTAATATAAAAAGAGTAACATTCATATTCATTTATGATATGTTGCTCTTTATTGTATTTTAGGCATTTTTTGACTCATGTATCGTTTGATATTATCGTAAAGTTTGATTCATTATCTTTCTTTCAATTTAACAATTTCATCTTCAATTATTATTTGGCCAGTTTCCTCTAAATAGTTCAAAGTAGGTTCCATGAGCTCCAGTGGCCTTAAAAGTGTTGAGCCAACTAAAATTTTTTTATAAGCTGCAAAACAGACTTCATTTAATTCACGAAAACTCATACCATATGGTTTTATTTTAAGATTCATAATAACTCTTTCTATTGCATTCATAATTCTCACCATCCTCATATAATTAATTATATGAAAATTGGTAATCTCCTTCCATATGCAACAACTTTAATTGCCCTATAATTCTTATTTTATTCATTAAAATAGTCAACAAAAAGACAACATATCTATTTTCAAAATACTACCTATCATTTTATAAATGCAGTGTTTTTGTCATAAAAAGCAAATTCTATTTCATTAAGCCACATTCATGGTATATTTTTACATAATTTCCCAAAATAGAGCATTTCATACTTGAAATAAATCCAATATTTTAAATAATATGTTAAAACATAAATATAAGTACTTATACTTTATAGACATATCTAGATATGAAAAATAAATATGGTAAAAACGGGAGGTAATTTAAAATGAGAAATAAATTATTATCAATATTAGCTAGTACATTAGTATTCGCATCTCTTTCATCAACTGCATTTGCAAGCACTACAACTGTTAATAATGCGAAAGTTGGTGATATTATGACTGAACAACAAGAACAAATTAGTAAAGACTTCTTAAAAAGTCATCCTGATTTAGTTAGCAAATATAACAATTTAAAACTTGCTAATAATAGCACTCAAAAATCAAATTCAACACTTAGTGTTCAAGCTCCTGCTCCAGTACTTTCTGACTACTATACCTATTTTGTATCTTCTGGTTATGATTCTGCTAGTAAAACTATAACTAATTACGAATGGGTAGATGATGGAAGGCTTGCAACTACAGCTGATTTTAATGGAACAGTATACGTAGGAACTGTAGAAATTGGATATGGAAGAGAATATGCTAGCTTTAATGGAAGTAGCTTAAGTGAATATGATGAAGTTTTATTGGATTTTGATGGCGATAGTATAATTGATGGTTTTATAGATGTTTGGAAAATAGATAATATTACAAGCGGTCAATTCTCTAGTAACGCAACTTTAACAAATTACAACTCTAATCATCCAGGTGCATTCTATGCACAAATAAATATTAAATAAACAAGTTGTATAAGTTTGTCTGTATTTCAGGTAGTTCTAAATAAGACTACCTGTTTTTCTCTGCGTATATCAATAATTTAATTAACGGAAAATCTCTCAAGCTAATCACTTAGGACACTCACATTTCTGCAAGTCTTCTCAAAAAAAATTTTTTAAAGATTAATTGTCCCAAAATCAGCTGTCCAAGTGTAACACTATAAAGATATTATCTGACCAATAACAATTATAATAAAGTTTTTATTTCTCATCTTACCCTCTCATAAGTTCATATTCTACACAGATTGGATACTCACCATTTTTACTTAATTGCAATTTAACGTCTATCCCATAAATTTTTCTTAAATTTTCTTCTGTTATAACTTCCTTAGGATTTCCTATACAAATGATTTCTCCATGCTTTAATCCAATGATATTGCTTGCAAATCTGCAAGCATTATTTAATTCATGAAGAACTATGACAACAGTTATATTGTTCTTTTTATTTAATTTCTCTAATACCTCTAATACTTCAAGTTGATACGACATATCTAAATAAGTTGTTGGTTCATCTAACATAATTATATTTGTTTCCTGAGCTAGAGTCATTGCAATCCAAGCTCTCTGTCTTTGACCTCCAGATAAATTATCTATTTCCCTGTCTGCAAACTCTTTAAGACCAGTCTCCTCTATTGCCCAATCTATGATTTCTTTATCGTGGCTGTTTAAACCACCAATCATTTTTTGATGTGGAAATCTTCCATATGCAACCAATTCTTTAACAGTAATTCCATTCGGACATGTTGGTCCCTGCGGCAGAAAGGCAATCTGAGTTGCTATCTGTTTCTCCTTTTGAGTTTTAATGTTCTTTTCATTTATAAAAATTTTACCTGATTTTGGTTTTATTATTCTTCCTATAGTTTTTAGCAAAGTTGACTTTCCACATCCATTTGCTCCTATAATTATGCTTATTTCTCCCTCTGGAATCGAAAGATTCATATTATCTATTATTAAATTATCTTCATAGGCTACAGATAAATTTTTTACACTAATAGCTTCCATCTAATTCTCCTTCATCATTAAGTAAATAAAATATGGTACTCCAAATATTGAAATTGTAATCCCTACAGGTATTTCTATTGGAGAAAATAAATTTCTTGAAACTGCATCTGCAAACAAGATTATTACTGCACTTAAGATTGCAGATATTACAAGAAAGTTTTTATGATAATGTCCAACTAACCTTCTTGCTATATGAGGACACATCAGCCCTATAAATCCGATATTACCAGCAAAAGCTGTAGCAGTTCCAGCTAGGATAACAGCAAAGGTTAAAAATTTTTTTCTTTCCTTATTTAAATTTAACCCAAGACAAACTCCATGTTCATCTGATAAATTTAGAACATCTAATTTCTTATAATTCATCATTACTGCGATAAACATTGCAGTAACTAATGGAACTATTATTTTCGCATAATTCCAGCCTGATCCCCACAAGCTTCCAGATATCCAAGTGAGTACTCTGTTATAATCACCGGCACCACCTTTAAAAGTAATGAAGGTTATAAAAGCAGTTAAGCCTGCATTTATTCCAAGCCCTATAAGCAGCAATCTTTTTGGCCTTACTCTGTCTCTACTCGATAAAAAGTAAAGCATGAATGCTGAAATCCCTGCACCTAAAATTGCCATAAAAGGCAGTACATATATAGATAATGCACCAAGTTCACTATAATAATCATCAGTTTTCAGAGAAATAAAAATAACTGCTGCTACTGCTGCTCCAGCATTGATTCCTATTATCCCGGAATCAGCCAGCTCGTTTTTTGTTATGGTTTGAAGTAGTGCTCCTGCTGTAGATAACGCTATTCCTACTGAAATTCCAACTAGAAGCCTTGGAAGCCTGCTATTTAAAAGAGCTGCCTTCTGTAGTTTAGTTCCTCCTCCGAGGAAAGTATTTACAATATCTAAAGGCAATATTTTATAAGTTCTCCAGCTTAAATATAAAATCAAAGACAAAAGCAGTAAACATGCTAATATTAAAGCTGTCAGTTTAAAATTTCTTTTTTTCATATCAGCCCTTCTCCTTTCTTGCTACGGCTATAAAGAATGGAACTCCTATTAAGGCTGTAAATATTCCGATTGGAGTTTCATATGGATTTAAAAACATTCTTGCAGCAATATCAGCATAAGTTAAAAGAACTGCTCCAAGTAAAAATGAACAAGGTATATTTATCCTATAGTCTTCTCCTAAAATCTTTCTTACAATCTGCGGTACAATAAGCCCTACAAAACCAATATTTTTTCCAACAGCTACTGCTGCTGCACACATTGGTATCATAATAAGTAAGGTTATTAATCTTATTTTCTCAGGATTTTGTCCTAAGCTTATTGCCACATCATCTCCTAGATTTAATATATTTATTTTTTTTGAAAGCAAGATTGCAATTATTAAACCTAATATTCCAACTAATGAAACTAATTTAAAATCTAGCCAAGTTGCATTTCTAAAGCCTCCAGCTACCCAGAAAGCAAGAAGCTGAGATTGATTTGATAATAAACCTACAACAGTTGTAATAGAAATAAAAAAGGTACTCATAGCAGTACCTGCTAAGAGTATTTTTGTAATTGAGCTGTTGTTTGCTTTTCTTGATATAAATCCTATTACTATAAGCCCGCTAGATATAGACCCAATTAAGGCTGCTATCATAACATTGGTAGTATTTATTGAGATTCCAATGGCATAAAATATGGCAATAACCAAAGTAGCTCCCTGGCTTACACCAAGAAGCGATGGTTCTGCTATTGGATTTTTTGTGACTCCCTGAATCATAGCTCCAGTAACTCCTAAGGTTCCTCCTGTAAACAACACACATAAAACTCTAGGAATACGTACGTCTCTAATCAACATGAATTCGAGCTGTTCACTATAATTAAAGATGCTATGCCATATTTCTGAAATCCCAATTTGGGTGGCTCCCAGGCTTACGCCTAGGAATAACCCACTTGTAAGAATAAAAATACTGCAGAGCATAAAGATTATTGTATTTTTATTATTTGTTTTCATTTAGCTTCTCCACTATTTCATCTAAAAGTTTTTCTCTTCCTATTGGACTATAGCCTTGATTAAAGTATGGTGAAGACGGTAATTTAACAACATTTCCATTCTTCACTGCAGGAAGTCCATTCCATATTGCATTTCCTTCAAGACTTTTTGAATCCTCATCAGTTGCAAGAACAAATATATTGTCTGCTTTTATTGCTACTAATCCTTCATAAGTTACAACAGGTAAACTTATATCTGTTTGCTGAGGCATACCTTCTGGTTTCTTTAAGCCCATATCTTCATATAATATGCTTCCAAATCCCGCTCCATCAAACACGTAAAATTGACCGCCGCTAGCTAAGAAAGATAAATAAGTAGCATCTGCTCCCTGAGTTTCTTTAATCTTATCTCCTGCTTCTTTTGCCTTTTTATCATAATTTTCTATCCAAGTATTTGCTACATCTTCTTTATTAAATACTTTTGCTAAATTCCTAATGTCTTCTTTCCAATCTAATGCTTCTGATTTAAGCATAACTGTTGGAGCAATTTCTTTTAACTGATCATACATTTTTTCCTGTACTGTCGAAATTATAATTAAGTCAGGATTTAAATTCATTATTGCTTCAATGTCCATAGTATCCTGCATACTATACCCTACTATTGTTGCATCTTTTAATGTATCTTCTAAGTATGTAGGTAATTTTTTATAATCATAAGCATCACTATTAGCAGTTCCTATTACTTTATATCCTAAAATCGATAAAATATCGCTATCACCACTTAAATCAACTATTCTTTCAGGATTTGCTGGAATTAGAGCTTCTCCTTTAACATCAGTTACTTTAACAGTTTTATTTTCTTCTTTCACTGTAGAATTGCTTGTATTTGTACACCCAACAAATAACATTGATGCTATGCAGCCTACTATAATCTTCTTAAATATTGAACTTTTTTTCATTTTATATCTCCTTTTCATATGCTTCGTATTAAAACATTCTTAGCAAAATTAATTGTATATGATATTCATTCTCACTACAATAATAACACTTAATTTAATTATTTTTGCACCTTATCGCATTATTCTTATATGTGTTTATTTATCCTGTTTCTATATTTTTGAGAATGTAATTTATTCAAAATTGTTATCACCTCTGCTTGGATTTATATTAGAAAATCATTAAATCCATTCACCATTTGATCCTAACTTATATCCATCTACCTCTGTATCATGAAGCATTTCTCCTGATGTATTTAAAAAATACCACTTCCCATCATCCTCTAACCAACCTGTTTCCATAGCTCCACTTTCGCTTAAATAATACCATTTTCCTTCGTCACTTATCCATCCAGCTTCCATAGTTCCACTTTTATTTAAATGATACCAAGTGTTATTATCTTTAACCCAGCCTGTCTGCATTATTCCAGAAGAATTAAAATAGTACCATTCATTTGTGTTATATAACCAGCATACGGTTTTTCTACCTTCTCCATTAATATATATTTTGCTTCCATCATCATTTGTAAACCATCCAAATCTGCTTGATAAGGTTTCCTCAGATTTTATTTCTTCTGCTGCTTTGTCTGGTTTATCTGCTTTTATTGAATAAATATCGTTATCTTCACTCCAAATTATCATATGATTGTCATCATAAACAGATAACCTATCCATCCCCTTATCAATTCTATAAACCTTATTCCATTCGCTATAATTATCAAATTTATATACAAATCCACCTTTTATTTTCCACAAGTTTCCACTCGAATCAATATCCATATCTCCTATTTCTTCTGTATCCACATTGTTAGCGTAAACATAATTTTGATTATTTCTTTCTTCATATAAGGAAATAGTTTGAATAGTTATTGTTCCTGAATTCTTTATATATTCCACTATATATCCCCCAGCTACAGTTATTTGAGCATCATCGAGAAGACTTACTGAGGTTCCATCTGTACCTGAAAGTATATATGTGACTGCTGTTTTTGCATAATTAGCTCCATCAATTTTATCTTCAGCCTGCTCTTTTGAAACCTTTTGAAGTGCCAAAAAGCTTACTGTTTTACCATCATCTTCACTCGTATCAAATGCATCTCCGCTATTTACATCAATTCCATCTATCTCACTTATTACTTTATTACTTTCAATAGTAACTTTTATAGTCCTATATATATAATCTGCATCCTGACCAAGTACTTTAGAATCTGAGACAAATGCTTTAGTACCTTCCTTCTTCTTCTCTGTATTTTCTAATCTTACAGCACCACCTGTGGTTGTTTTTATTTTAAGTTCCCCCAAATTATAATCCACATCTATATAATTTCCATTTGAATCTGTATATACGGTATACCCATCATAATTAGCACTATACCAACTTTTACCAAATTTCATTCTAGGAATTTCAATTAAATCTTTTAATTCATTATAATCAGAATATCTTTCCTTTGCTTTATTCCTTATATTTTTCTTTAGAGCAATAGCAGCATAATCTGTCCCCTCATCTATTGAGCTGTCTTCAGATATCTCCCCATTTGACATATCTAAGTAATCATCATCATCCATTTTAACGTATTTATCTAAATATGTATTAGAATCCAATTTCAAATCCATATCACTAAGTTCTGTGCATTTATCGCCATCAAAGTAATAATCTCCGTCTGTTTCAACTGCCTCAGTTTTCCCATCTATATAGAATTTACCATCTTTGTAAGCGACCGCCTCATAAATATCCCCATCTTTTGTTTGAATTCTAGGATAAGTATCAGCTTTTGCCTGTACCGTCCCTGCTACTGAAGTTACAATAACTGCTGCAATTAAAATTGGTGTGATTTTATTTATTCTTTTTATCATAATTCCTCCCATTATATAATTTTTAAAAAATATTTTAAGTAATTTATAATAAATCTAAAATTTATGCTATAATGTTCCTAGCGAAATCAATTGTATATGATATTCATTCTCAATTCAACGATCACACTTAAATTAACTATTTTTACATCTTAGCTAATTATTTATTGCATAATTATTAATAATTTTGTTTATTCTACTGCGATATTAAAGTTTAGTAATAAAAATATAAGGAGTATTTTATGATTGTCAAATCTAGTAAAGAATTTAAAGCAGCAGTATTAGAAAAATTAAATTTTAGTATTTTCCCAAATGAAAATTATACTTTATATACAGATACAAATAGACCTGAACTCGGTCATTTAATCAGTTATTCAAGAGATGGTTATTATAATTTAGGCATTGCAGACTATACTATTCCAAAAGACTTTTCTTTATCTTTTGCTACCCCTGAACTTTTAATGCGTTTTGGTTTAGTTTATAAAGGAATTACAGAATTTCAACTTGAAAACAGTCCTGTATCCTCTTTCACCCCTTCTTCTTTTTTTGTGATTGAAAAAAATATAAAAGGACGACAGAGATGGAAAAAAGGACAACACTATCATGGAACTGAAATAACTATTCATGAAAGATATTTTGAAGAAATAATTAAGCCTAATTTTCCAAACATAATGGATCTTAATGCTTTTCTGAAAAATTATACATATACTTATCTGCCTTTAGAAATTGTAAATATTATTCATCAGCTTCAAAGCTTAGCTAATAAAAACTTATTAAATAGTATTTATCTTGAAAGTAAAATCTTAGAATGCATAGGTATTTTAATAAATGAAGCTAATAGAGCCCCTGAAAATGCTTTTACTAATCAAATTAATTATGGAAATATTAATATTGGAAATGCTAGAATAATAAAATTAACTTCTTCTGATATTCATTCTATTCAAAAAGCTCATGATATTTTATCAAAGAATTATCATAATCCTCCAAGCATAAATACTTTAAGTAAGATGGTATTTTTAAATGAGCAAAAGCTAAAAGCTGGTTTTTCAAAACATTATCATATGACAATTGGCGAATATACAAATCATATCAGAATGACTATGGCTGCAAATCTTTTATCAACAACAGATTTAAGCATAGAAGATATAGCTTGGAAGGTTGGTTACAACTACTCAGCTAATTTTTCCAAGATGTTTAAGAAGACTTATGGGAAAACACCATTAAAATTTAGAAAAATTAAATAGTAAACTATACTAAAAGGCATCTATGTATTTTTGTAGATGCCTTTTCTTGTTTTCAGTTAATTAACTTTCAGGCGACCTATTTATTCCTCCCAAATCGTCCATAAGTTCTAATATAGAAATTCAAGTTATTCCCTTTTCAATTAGGTAATAGTTTCGCTTTAGGGGGAATCTGATGATATTCTTTACGATTTATTAAGGAATGCCCTTCTAATTTATTAAGCGTTCTGCTCCTCAGAGGAATGTTGGTGTACTCTGGTGGAATAAAGCAAGCATCTACCCATTTTTGTGCAGTGCTTACTAATATCTAGGATTAACTTCAAATAAATAAGTCAAAAATATTTGTTCAGAAACTTGCTAAAAAGGCTTTAGAATTATTTTAGATTTCTAATATAGTAGATATTAAATAAGAATGATATACTATTTATAATATAAATAAAATTAGAAGAAATTCTGAATTTCTTTTGTTTCTTTTATATCTATTGAACTATATGCATATATTAAATCAACCCCTGTTTTAACTGTATGTTCTATAAAAAACATATAAACTGTGGTATAATGTAAAAATTATATGATGAATATTACGGAGGTCTATTTATGGATAAAGGTATAATAAAGATGGTAATTATAGTAACAATTATAGCAATTACCCTGCTGGTTGGCAGCTTATGTATAGCAATGCGTTATGGGGGATTAATGATGCGATCTATGAATACATCAAATCAAACAAATCAGGATAGCGGAACTGGACTATCAAATTCATCAAATTCCGGAAATCAAAAATCTATGTCTACTCAAAAATAACAATTTAAAAATCAGTATATAACATATTGTGAAACTTTATCTATATATATTTAAATTAACAATGCACATTTAACTAAAGCATGTTTCTGAAATATAACAAGTTTATTTTTTATGAAACTTTTAAATATAAATCTTGTATATAGATAATTATAAATAGCAGATATTTTATTTAATGCATAATAATTATCTTACAAAAAAATTACACCAATAGCTCCCACGGCATTATTGCCGCAGGATTTATTGATGTAAATCAAATACTCCCTTTTAAATCCACCTCTTTGATTTTACTTTAAGGTATCTGCTATAACCTTTAAATCATACAACTTTTCAGATTTGCTGCCTCCAAAATCTCCTGCATTTTGTTTTCTTGAATTTGAATTTTGACCATCACTTTCATCTGAAGTTTGTGAATTTATATTGGTTTCTTCACTACTTGTCACAGTGTTTTTGTATTCACTTTCTGGAATTTCTGTACCATTTTCAGTAACCCAATTCATAATTTCGCTGTTTCCGCCCATACCCATTCCTCCTGTCAGTACATATCTAACTTCTCCATTCTTAACCATTTCTTTAAACTCATCTAATGTAAGTATATTATCATTTGAAAAACCGCCAAGAGCCATTACTGGTTCACCTGTCTGAATTATTATATTGTCAGCACTTTGTGATGAAGATACTACAAGTAAATATTTCTCAGTTGTTTTATTACTTTCTAGGAAATTAATTAACTTTGAATTCTCACTGCTGCTTGCTTCCCTACCAAAACCAAAGCCCCCTCCTTGATTATTTGAAAGAAGTTCTAATCCAGCAGTAGGAATAGTATTATTTACACTATGAGTTATAGCAGCACTTGCTCCAATAAATGGTGTTACTAAAATAGATATCGTAGCAATTACTGTTAATGCTTTCTTTAATTTTGTACTATTATCTGAATCCACATTATCCTTTTTCATGATAAAAGTTATCATATTTAGAATACAAAGTATTGCTGATACTACGAAGCACACTATCAATGATACTAAAATTATATTTCTTACAACAGTTGATAAACTACTTGTAAAATATGATAGCATAATCCCATGAATTATTCCTTCTATAGCAAAAGCTATTGGTAAAAACCACGCTTTCCATTTACCTCCTTTATAAAATTCCCACATTTCAGTAATTCCAATTCCTGATAAAGCTGCTGCTGGAGGTGCCATCATTGTTAAATAATATGGATGGAATAATCCAGTTGTATAACTAAAGTATATAAATTCAGGAACTAACCATACAAACCATAATGCTAATAATGACTTTCTATTATTATCTAATTTAAATCTTAATTTTTCTTTTAATGCACCAGCTATAAATCCTAATAATGCAAGCGGTAAAAACCAAACTATTTGATCTGATAAACTACTTTTAGTGAATAATCTTGTAATACCTGCTTTTACCTGTGCTCCAAATGTACCTTGAAGACCGCCTTGACCTCCTGTTCCTCCACCTTGTATTCCTCCATTAGGTGGCTGCATGTTATCATCTCTTTTGCTATTTCCACCATCTTGGCTTGTGCTATCAGTAGGTCCACCTTGCAATGCTTGTTGATTTCCATCTATTCCATTACTTGATATTTCTCCTCTGTTGTTTCCACCAGGAGTACCTTGAGTTGACTGCTTACCATCACCATTAGCATTTCTACTGCCACCGCCTAGAACTCCATTTGAACTACCACTAAGGCCAAGTCTTTCTAATCCATTATGTCCAATTATTAATTCTAATTCACTATTATTAGTACTGCTGCCTACATATGGTCTATTTTGAACTGGTACTAAATCTACAATTGCTGCCCACGAAAAAGATACTGCAATTAAAATGACTGATCCTATTATAAGATGTCCTATTTTTTTCTTAAAAGATGTTGTTCCAGATAGAAGGTATGTAATATAAATAGCTGGAGCAATCATATATGCTTCTAACATTTTTATATTAAATCCGATACCTACAAGTAACAAGCTTATATAAAGATATTTAGCCTTTCCTGCTTCTGCAGCCTTAGTAAGAGCTAAACAAGCAAATAGTAATGTTACAACAAGTAAATTATCTATGGTATTATTTCTACTTGCAGCTACAAACACTGGGGTTACAGCAAGACATAATCCTGAGATAAGCCCGGCTACGCTGCCAAACGATCTTTTTACAATATAATATAAAAGATATACTGAAACAATTCCTGCTAATGCTTGTGGCAACAGTATACTCCATCCACTAAATCCAAATATTTTAGCAGATATTGCTTGTATCCAAAATCCCATCGGCGGCTTGTCAATTGTTACAAAGCTGCCCGGATCAAAAGATACAAAGAAAAAGTTCTTAAGACTTAACGTCATGCTCTTTACGCCAGCTGCATAATAACTATTTCCATATCCCTCAATACTTATGTTTGCAAAATTAAGTATTGCTGATAATATTAAAATCAATGATATACTTATCGTTTCTTTAGTTAATTTAAATCTCTTCACAATATGTGTCCTCCTCTTTATTTATTGGTTTAAATCCTCTGTATATACTGATATATCAACTATTGTTATACTTCTTAACAACCTACAATACAGTTTTAATTTAAACTTTTCATATTATTTTCTTGAATCAAGTCTTGAGCTCTGTAAGCTTCTGAATCTATACTGGTATTCTACCTATCAATTATCACAGCCTTGTTACAGTCTAATCACAAATTATGTACAATTTGAATAATGAATTATAAACATAAAAATAACCCACGAAATCCATTTTTCAGATTTCATGGGTCTTGTTATTTTGGAACACACTCTTTAAAATTAGGCAATAAATTTTAATTACATAGTTTTCTTCCTAATTTGTATGATTACTTAAATACTTTAATGCGTTCTTCTAATGGATTAAATTCTTTTTCACTTGGCTCTGCTGTAGGCTTTCCAAATGGCATTTGTCCAATAATCTTCCAGCTATCAGGTATATTCCATTCTTTCTTCACATCTGCTTCAATAAGTTCATTATAGTGTTGTAATGATACTCCAAAGCCTTCAATTTCCAAGGCTGTCCAGATAACAAATTGATGCATTCCACTTGATTGCTGCGACCAAATTGGAAAGTTATCCTTGTAAAGCACAAATTTTTCTTGAAGAGACTCTATTATACTCTTATCCTCAAAGAATAAAACTGTGCCATATCCACTTTTAAAAGAATTTATCTTATCTTCAGTATCCTTAAACTTGTCAGCTGGCACGATCTTTCTTAAAGCCTCCTTTGTAATGTCCCATAATTTATCATGTTCCTTGCCGAGCAATAAAACTATCCTTGCACTTTGTGAGTTAAATGCTGATGGAGTATGTTTAACAGAATGCTCTATAATTTCTTTAATTCTTTCATCTGAAACAACTGTTTCCTTACTTATTCCATAATATGAACGTCTATCTGCTACTGCACTTAAAAAATCTTTTGACATAAATCATTCCTCCTTATTTATAAAACATATTTATAATAATTTTTAATTATAATGAAAACTACTATTCTTTTCTCATTTCTAAAACTAGAATATGAGAACTTTCTTTTGCTTTAATTAATATATCTTCTTCAACTATTTCTAGTCCATCTTGAGCATTTAATTCGATATTATTTATTTTAGAAGCTCCCTCTATCTGAACTAAATACGCTTGCCTTCCTTCATCTACCAAGAATTTAATTTCTTTTTCTTTCTCAAGTTCTAAAGAATAAATATTTGTATTTTGATTTATTTTTATCGGAGCATCTCCTTCTTTACTTGAAACCATATGAAGCCATTTATTTTCTCTGTCATTCCACTTGAACCTATAGTCTCCATAATCAGGATTATGCCCTGATTTGTCCGGTAATATCCATATTTGTAACAATCTTAATCTTTCTTTACCATAATTAAATTCACTATGATATACTCCTGTTCCAGCGCTCATGTATTGGACATGTCCGCGAGTTATTGTGTTTTTATTCCCCATACTATCTTCATGTGTAAGATCACCATTAATTACGTATGTTATTATTTCCATATCTTTATGAGGATGTGTATCAAATCCGGTATCGGGTTCAATTAAATCATCATTTATGACTCTTAAAGTTCCAAACCTAATATTAAATGGATTATAATATTCTGCAAAAGAAAAATGAAATTTACTTCTTAGCCATCCCAAATCACTACTTCCCATACTCGTACTATCAATCTTTCGTAACACTTTACATCCCTCCTATTCATTACTATTAATATATAATCAAAATATCCCAAATTTTTTCATTAAATTCATCTAACTTACAAAAGCTTACTTAAATAATTTAATATATCTTATTACTTTTAGTAACTAACTATATATAAATTATAATACACTTATTATTGCTGGTCAATAATATTTACAACTATTTTTCTAAATATTTAAATATTAGTTTTTCATAAAAGCTAAAAAGTGGCTGCTTCAAATTCATTTTGATTAAGCCACTTTCTTATACATTTTATAATGTATTTAACTAAGTCCATTTTTCTGCCCATTTTTGAATTTCATCCATAGCACTTTGAAGGTCTCTTCCCTTTTTTGTTAATTCATATTCTATTCGTACTGGAGTTTCTGGATAAACTTTTCTTATAATAATTCCTTCCTTCTCCAATTCCTTGAATCTTTCTGTAAGCATACGAGCACTCATATTAGGAATTGCTTCTGCTATATCTGAAAAACGATTTTGATCATTCAATAACGTTCTTATAATCAAACCGGTCCATCTTTTTCCTAGTAGTTCAAAGGCATTTTCAAACTTTGGACACATATGAAACTTTTCCATTTTCAATCACCACCTGTAGTTATTTTATCACACTTACTTTATAATAGTAAGTACGTTATTTTATTCTTAATCTTTGATTATAATTAAACCACCTTTTCTGATGAAAATTAGATTTGTAAATCAATTTTACATCAGAAAAGGTGGTTTTAATAATATAAATTTAAATTTTAATATATTATAATCTTATTGTTTCTCCACATTTAACTTCCACAACTTTATCGTCTACGCTAATCCATACTGTTATTGCAGTAGGGTTATATACAATATCTCCTTTTGCTGAGAATTCAAGTTTCTTTAATGCCTTAATATATCTCATTACCTCAATGTTGCTCGCAAACCAAATTTCTTTATTTTTAGAAACCAACTCACAAAAATTCTCAATCAAATTCCAGTTATTATTTCTTTCAAACTCAAAGCTATGTCCCCAAACATACATTAGCTTTAATTTTCCCTTAAATTCATAATCAGAAAATTCTTGTCCAAGCTCCATAAGGTTATCATCATGATGACAAGTTGCATTCCAAGCCAAGAAATTTTCTGGAATATAAAAATCATGATGTGAAACTACAGTTCTTGAGTACTGAATTCCAATACTCTCAAGCGTTTTTATAATCTTTCCATTAAAAGCTCCATAAGGATAAGACATTCCTTTTATAGGATAACCAACTAAAGACTCTAAACATTTTCTGTCTTCAAATATTTCTTCTATGATACCTTCAACTGGTATGCAGTCTAAAAATGGATGCGTTTTTGCATGCAGGGAAACCTCATGACCTTCATAAAGCTTTGCAACTTCAGCTTTAGTTATAAAATTCTCCTTATCTAGGATTCCTGAGTTTAAATGAAACGTACCTTTTATTCCATACTTGTTAAATATGCTTATTAATCTCCTATCAAAAATTTGTCCATCATCATAACTCATGGTTAATGCTTTTGTTTTTCCTTCTGGAAATAAATCAAAATTAATATTCATACCTTTCACCTCAAATTCTATATATTTAGCGCAGTAAAAAATAACAAACTAAAGATATAACATATCCTTTCATTTCTTACAATCACAATCTTATTCCCACATAGAGTTTTTAGGATGCGGACAATCTTTCTCCTGCTGCAAGGCTCTAATCTGCACAATACATCCACATTCTCTGCAGGTTGTATTATACTCTAGATATTTACAGCTTTCGCATTTCTGAAGTCTTCTACTATACACTTCCTCAGATACTAAATTAAAATTTCTGCTATTAATAATACTTAAGATCATTGCTTTTATATCCTCTGGTGGAACCTTAACACTTGCCGAGCACCCTTTACAGTTATCTATATATGCCATCTAATTACTTTAGCTCCAATGTAACTAAGGACATAGCAGGAAGTACTGTTGTAAGTCTTCCTTCTGCTATACTTGCATCATCAAATGATTTCAGTGATATTTTTTCTGGATCTTCAAAGGTATTATGAGCATTCATTGCATCTGCAGCAAGTATATTTCCTGTTACCTTATCCATCACTTTTCCTCTAAGCTCGCACTGAATATGTGCAGATTTTATAGGGCTTAAATTACATAAGGATATATGAAGCTTGCCATCCTTGTCCATCGAGGCAGTAGCAGTTACCTGTGGTATCTTATCTTCACCAAAAATATAGTCACCTGATTCAATATTTAGATCAATTAATTCAGCATCCTGGTGAACCTTATACATATTAAAAGCATGATAAGTTGGGGTTAATATCATCTTTGAACCTTCTGTAAGTATAACAGCTTGAAGTACATTTATGGTCTGAGCTATATTCGCCATTTGAACTCTATCACAATGCTTATGAAAAATATTAAAATTCACTCCAGCAACTAAGGCATCCCTTATTGTATTTTGTTGATACAAGAAGCCTGGATTTGTTCCTGGTTCAACATCAAACCAAGTCCCCCATTCATCCACTATTAAAGCAACTCTCTTCTCTGGGTCATATTTATCCATAATTGCTGAATGCCTCGTAAGAAGCTCTTCCATCATCATTGATTTTTTTATAGTAAGAAACCATTCTTCTTCATTAAACTCCGTAGCAGAACCTTTACCTAGCCAGAAATCCCCTGGTATTGTGTAATAATGCAAGCTCATTCCGTCCATAAATTTACCAGCTTCTCTCATAAGCACTTCAGTCCAGTTATAATTATCATCATTAGGACCACAAGCTATTTTTAATATTTTATTATCCCCAAAGTTTCTTACATAGGTTGAATATCTTCTATATAGATCAGCATAGTATTCTGGACGCATATTACCACCACAGCCCCAGTTTTCATTTCCAATGCCGAAGTATGTAAGCTTCCAAGGCTCTTTATTACCATTTTCTGCTCTTAAATTTGACATTGGTGATTCTCCATCAAAAGTCATATACTCAATCCATTCTCTCATTTCTTGAACTGTTCCGCTTCCCACATTACCACAAATATATGGTTCTGCTCCTAAAAGCTCGCAAAGTTCAAAAAATTCATGTGTACCAAAATGATTGTTTTCTGTAACTCCACCCCAATGTACATTCACCATCTTAGGCCTTGACTTTGGATCACCTATACCATCTTTCCAATGATATTCGTCAGCAAAGCATCCTCCTGGCCATCTAAGAACTGGAAGCTTTAACTCTTTTAAAGCTTCTACTACATCTTTTCTTATCCCATTTATATTTGGTATTTCTGAGTCTTTTCCTACCCAAAGCCCACCATAAATACATCTTCCTAAATGTTCAGCGAAATTACCATAAATATTCTTATTTATTTTTCCTTTTTTAATATCTGTATTAATAATTATCTTTGCCATTTTACACCTCTCAAAACTAATTTTTAGTGCACAGAAATAAGAACAAATTATTACTAAGCAACTATTTTTTTAACTATACCTCATACAAACGCTTTATATTATTCCTTTACTGCACCAGCAGTAAGGCTCTTTTGTACTTGATCACTTAAAAGTATATATATTACTATTGTTGGTATTGTTGCAATAACAAGTCCTGCACCTATATTTCCCCATTTTGTTACATAATTACCTACCATAGACATAATACCTACAGTAAGCGTTTTAAATTCAGCTTTATTTATAAAGGTTACTGCAAACATCAGCTCATTCCATGAAGAAAGATATGTGAATATAGCTACGGTTGCCATAGCTGGTCGTATAATAGGAATGATTATAGAAAAGAATATTCTAAAAATACCGCATCCATCTATTACTGCCGCTTCTTCCAATTCCTTTGGAATCCCTTGTAAAAATGCTGCTAATATAATAACCGCCATTGGAATAGCAAAGGCTGTGTAAGGTATGATTAAAGCCCAGTATGAGTTTAGCATTTTTAAATTTTTTAGAACCATAAATAACGGCAATAATGCTGCATGAATTGGCACCATCATTCCTATTAATATTATTATCAAAGTAGGCTTGCTAAGTTTCCATTTCATACGGCTGATTGCATAAGCTGTCATAGAAGACAACAAAAGCACTAAAACTATAGTAATTACTGTAACAATTACACTGTTAAAGAAATATTTCATGACATTAGCCTGTTTAATAGCACTTTCATAGTTTTCAATACGCCACACATGTGGAAGGCCAGCAATGTTACCACCAAATATCTCACCATTATCTTTAAAAGAGAATAGCACCAACCATACAAGTGGATATATCTGTATTATTGCAACAATAATCAGAAATATCTGTATAGGTATTTTGCCTATCATCCTTTTACCGTTTGAAGAACTTTCAAGCATTTTCATCTTAACTCACTTCCTTCCATTTTTTACTCTGTTTTAATAAGTCTATCGAGCATTACTGTAAGTATCAAACATTCTATTATGATAAATACCGACATTGCACTTCCATAGCCGTATTTATAATTATCAAAAATAGTAGTATACATCAAGGTACTTGGAACTTCTGTCGAGAAAAATGGCCCACCATTAGTTAATACATAAATTAAATCAAATACCTTCAACGCACCAATCAATGAAAAAGTCATACAAACCTTTAAAATAGGTTTTAAAAGTGGAATAGTAATATACCATGCTGTTTTTATTGGAGTAGCTCCATCTATCTTAGCTGCTTCATTAATATCTGAAGAGATTGACTTTGCTCCTGCATACATAATCAGCATATGATAGCCCACATACTGCCATAATATAGGAATAAAGCAGCTTACAAGTGCTGTATCTTCTTTTCCTACCCAGTCATGGGCTAATTGCTTTAGCCCAATAGCTCTAAGTATAGTATTTAGTAGTCCATAATCAGCATTATATATTTTAATCCATAGTTGTCCAATTACAACAGTAGAAATAATTACAGGTATAAAATAAACTGTACGATAAAACTTTTCAAATTTAACTCCTGAAGCCAAAATCAGCGCTAAAAGAAGAGATATAGGCAGTTGAATTACTATGGAAACAAATGCAAATAATAATGAATTCTTAACTGAATGCAAGAATCTTGCGTCCATAAACATATTCTTATAATTATCTAATCCAATAAATGTTCCGCTTCCTACACCGCCCCAATCGAGCATGCTATATTTTACCGATAAGATAATCGGAATAAGTATAATTGTAAACATTATTATTAGCGTTGGAAGCACAAATATACAAATTGTTTTTTTGTTTGATAAAATAGAATTTATGATAATCACCTCTTCAATAAAGACTGTGGTAAAACCTTTTGTTTTACCACAAATCCTATGCTGTTTTACTTTTCTCCTTCTACCTTGGACATTTTATCGCAGAATTCCTCTGGAGTAATCTTCTTCCCTAAAAGTTCTGCAATGAGATTTTTATGTGTCTCTGAAGAATCCGCAGGGAGTATATTATCCCACCAGTTAATAAATGATGTACCTGTTGCCATTAGCTCTGCTGATTTCTTTGTTAAATCAGAAACTGTAGAGGTATCCAATCCTTTTGTATCCCAGCATGGTAGACCTGCATTTGCTAAATAACCTTCTTTACCTATTTTCTCACTTAAATAAATTAAGAATTGAGCAGCTTCTTTAGGATGTTTTGTATTTGCATTAACATAGAAACCATCTACACCACCGCCATAAAACTCTGTTGCCTTACCCGCACCATCTTTAAATAAAGGAAATGGTACTGCCACAGTTTTTCCACTACTAGCTGCTGATTTATCTTCTATTGGTGAGTTTACCCAATTCGCTTGGAACATCATTGCAGAATTACCTCCTGTGAAAGCACCTAGCATTTCATCGTAACTCATACTAAACATATTATCATTAAAGGCTCCAGCATCAGCCATTTCCTGAATCTTTTTTGCAGCTTCTACAAATTGAGGAGAACTAAACTTTGATGGATCTTTTAGTGCTGCCATGGCTGCATCATTTCCTGCCTGACGCATAGCAAAGATATCAAACCAATACATTCCAGGCCATCTATCCTTTTCTCCTAGTGCTATCGGAGTTATATTGGCTGCGCGTAACTTCTTTACAGCATCAAGCAATTCATCATATGTGGTAGGTATTTTAGCTCCAGCCTTATCAAATAACTCTTTATTACAATATAAGCTTGCTATAAATGAATACATTGGCAAACTATAAGTCTTCCCATCAACTACACACCCATCTATAGTACCTTTAACTAGCTTGTCTTTAACGTCTTGAGTAAGATATTCATCAAGAGCCAGCATATTTCCTGATTGTATATAAGGCTTAACAAAACTTCCTCCATACATATATTCGATGTCAGGCCCCTCATTTGCTGCTATAGCTGTTTTAATCTTTGTTTTGTATTGTTCCCCTGTAACTCCATCTTGTTCTACAATTATGTCTGGATGTTCTTTGTTCCACTCTTCAACAGCTTCTTTTAGTAATTTTGAAGTTGGATCAGTATCGCCAACAGATTGATGCCACATTGACAATTTAATTGTTCCATTTCCTCCGCTAGAACTATCTACACTTGTTGAACTTGAACATGCAGTGAAGGAAAGCGCCATTGCACCAACAAGTGTAGCAGTTATTATTTTTAAGACATGTTTTTTCATTAAAGATCCCCCTTGTATATGTTTTTTTACTTCCCTTAATATTCTAGAAGTATATGATATTGTTTACAATTCAATATCTGCACATAAATATTCAAAAAAACAACATGTTATCTAGACTTTTTTAAACTTTTTAAATTCATTAATGCAAAGTCCTGTATGCTTTTTAAATAGAATGCTTAGATAATGCGAATCACTTATTCCAACCCTTTCACTAATCTGAGATCCATTTAAATTTGTTTCCAGCAAAAGTTTTTGAACTTTTTTAATTCTTATTTCAGTAAGATACTCGATAAAAGTCTTAGAAGTTTGCTGTTTAAATAAACGTCCCAAATGTCCTGAGCTTATAAAGAATTCTTTTGCAACACTCGATAGTGATAAATCTTGATTGGAAATATTATTATTTAAATATTCCTTTACATTTTTAATAAATGTATTCGCTTTTACTGCATTCGATTTTTGCATCAATCCAGTAACGTCTTCTACACATTCTCTCATGAACTGTTTTAGTTCTGGCAAATTATCAGCTTTTAAAATCAATTCATTTATTTTTTCATGGCTTTTCCAAATGTCTATAGGAGTAATTTTCTGTTCAATAGCAATGCGTTGGCAGGTAAATAACACATCTAAAGCCTGTAATCTCGCTTTTTTCATAGTTTCCAGATAACCAATAGCTGAAATGGTAAATATCTGTTCTAAAATTTCTAAAGCATTTTCCTTTGCTCCTGCATTAATAAATAGGCTTAACTTCCCCATCTTATCTTCATCTCTGTTATGAAAAATATTTTCACCTACATGTATGTCAGTGTAACTTATAACCTGGTTCTTTCCAGCAATAACTTTGTAGTTCACCGCTTCTATGGCCTCTTTGTAAGAAAATCTGATATTTTGAGCCTCTCCTTTTTTCATACCAACTCCCAAACTTACAGAACACTCTAACCTGTCTATAATTATTTTTTTTAGCAATTCACAACTTTCTATTAAATCTACCTTTCCACTATTTGATAATATTGCAATTCTTCTTCCATTATCAAAAAATACAAAAACATAATTATCTTCTTTAAAGAAATTTTGTATAATATTAAAGCATTGCATAGATAGCAAAATTTTATTTTCTTCTTTTCTCTCATCTTTTATTAAATTATCCACCTCTATCAATGCTATCTGGAATACATTATAGTAAAGATCTACATTAATCTTAAAATACTTAAATTTACTCATGATCTCTTCCGAAGTTAGCTGATCAAATAAAAGTTCATTCAAAAATTTTTCTTTTAAAATTGGTAAACTTTCATGAATCTGCTTTTTCAATTGATTATATTCCTCTTCATGATTTCTTTCTGAGTTTATTATATTTCTAAGCTTACTTAAGGTCTCCATAAGTTCAGATGAATTTATAGGTTTTAAAATAAAATCATATATCCCAAGTTTAATACCACTTCTTGCATATTCAAAATCATCATAACCTGTAACAATAATAATTTTAATATCCGGATATTTTTCTATTATATTCTTGCTAAGTTCAATTCCATCCATAGAAGGCATGCATATATCAGTAAATATAATGTCTGGATTTAATTTATCTATCAATTCTAAAGCTTGCTCTGCATTTCCTGCTTCTCCTACAACTTCCATATTTACGTCTTCCCAATTAATCTTCATCTTTATGAGATTTCTAATTAAATATTCATCATCTACAATAATAACCTTTAATATACCTTTCATTTTTATAACCATTCCTTTCTTGAAGCATAAAGCATTATGAAATCATTTCTTTCAGACTTCAATAGTCTTTGTGCTCGATGTTTATATACAATAAAATTTTTGTGCCTCCTCCAAGCTTGCTTTCAATTTTGCAAGCTTCATCATCCCCATAAAAAATTCTAATTCTTTCAAAAGTTCCTCTAAGTCCAAAGCTTTCCTTAATACTTTTATTATTGTTGCTTATAATATCTTCTATTTGCTTCTCACTCATTCCAGCGCCATCATCTTCCACTGATATAATAATAATTTCGTTCTTCATATAAACACTAATTTTGATAGTTCCACTTTTCCCATTTTCTCTAATTCCATGATATAGTGAATTTTCAACAAGTGGCTGCAAAATAAGCTTAGGGATCTTATAATCTAGGCAGTTTGCTTCAATTAAATATTCTGCTTTGAATAAATCTGGATATCTTATCTTTTGAATTTTGAGATAGTTTTTAACCATTTCTATTTCTTCTCTAATGGTTATAATTTCTTTGCCTTTGCTAACGCTTGTCCTATAATAATTACCTAAAGCCTCTACTAATTCGCTTACCTCTTTATTGCAGCCTGAAAGAGCCAGTGAATTAATTGAATCTAACGTATTATATAAAAAATGAGGTTTAATCTGAGCTTGAAACGTATACAGTTCTGCTTTTCTGATTGTCTTTTGTTCCTGTATAACGTGAACAATAAGTTTTTTTATTTCTGCTATCATTATGTTATAGCCGCTGCAAAGCTTTTTTAATTCATAACCATAAGCCTTAATATGTACCTCATTGAATACGCCTTTCTCTATATCTTTCATAGAATTCAGCAAATATCCAATAGGCATAGTAAAAATTCTAGATATACTAATAGAACAAACAAATAGGATAATTCCATTAAACAATATAACTATAAAGCCTATAAATATCATAGTCATATTTTCTTTATAAAGTTGAGTAAACGGAATAACACTTACAAATTTCCAATTATAATCATTTTTAGAGCTGTAACTAATAAGATATTCTGTTTTATCTATTTTTTTCATCTTATACCCTCTGTCCTTACCTACAAACTCATCTCCTGCTCGTATCATTTCATTATCTATATTTATATTCCCTTGCACACTTCCCTCTTTATTATTTACGCTTTTTAATGATGTAATTTTCTGATTTTTTTCGTCTAATACTGTTATATTAGTTTCAACATCACTAGAGATATTATCAAAAACTTGTTTAAATGATTTTTGTGGAATATTAATTACTAAAACACCTAACTTATCTACATTATCCATATCTCTTACTAGACGTATCAAAGAAACATAGTTATCTTGACTGTTTTCAAAGTTTACCCCTCCTCCGTTTAATTCCAGTATAAATCCTCCGTTTTTTTCAATTACACGTTTATACCATTCTGCATTAATAATTTTATAAGCTGAAAGACTTGGTAATACATCTGCTCCTACCGAATAGATATTGCTAGAATTATCCAAAATATACACCGAACTTACATAAGGTACAGACTGAATAAATTTATACAAGTATGAACTTACTTTAGCCTGTGCATTTAAATCCTCATACATACCACCTTGCCTTAAAAGCTTTTGCAAATCACTATTGGATAAAACCATTTTAGACAAGCTGTCTGCATTATTAATCATCAAATTAATATTTGTCTGTATAGAATTTAATGTTTGAACAGACACTTCACTGACTTTTTTCTGTGTAATATTTAAATATATTTTTTCATAAAAAAAACTACTTACAAAAGTCGAAGCCACAATAAGTACAAAATAAAACAAAGCTATTATCAGTCCAATTTTGCTATCAGATAATTTTTTATTTAGTTTTTTAATCAACATTCCTATACACCCCATAAACTCAAATTCCACATTTATTGTAAAATTCAACAATTATCCTTTGAGAACTTATAACATTCCCCATTTAGAAGTTAATTTTCCAAAAATAATTTTGAGAACATTAGAATTACTTTTTCCATATTATATCTTCTAAAATAAATTATGAATTAAATAAATCACACAATACCATAACATCAATTATTCTAAAAATTATATCACAATTAAGTTGTATATTTTATCATTTATTGTAAATAATGTATTTCTTATATATTATTTAAATAAAATCATTATTTTAGAAAGATGTAATTAAATAAAAAAGGCCCCACAAAAATCCAACTGTTAGATTTTGTGGGGCTTGTTGATATAAGAAAATTTAACTTTCTAAATTACGAAAAATGTTTAGATTCGCTTTGAATAATATATCTAATATTATTAACTAAAGATATTTAATCTATAAGTGTATACATAAGCTTTCTAAGTTCACCCTTATCCCTGCCATTCCTCTTAACATAATCTTCAAACTGATCTTCATCAATTTTATTAATGTCAAAATACTTAGCATTCTTATTTCCCAAATAAAGGCCGCATGTGCTTGCTGTTGGGGACATCATATAACTATCCGTAAGTTCTACTTTTAACTCTCCCTCTTTATCAAGAAGATTAAATAGTTTTACCTTTTCTGAATGATCTCTAAGGGAAGGATAACCTATTGCTGGTCTTATTCCTCTATAGTTACCTTTAAAGATATCTTCCATTAATAAGTTTTCCTCTTTTGAATATGCCCAGAATTCTTTTCTTACTTTTTCATGAATATATTCTGCAAAGGCTTCTGCAAGTCTGTCTGCGAGTAAGATTACCATTGTTGCACTGTAATCATCACCAGAAGCTTTAAGTTTATCTGCGTATTCCTTTGCTCCTACTCCACCTGTAGTAATGAAGGCGCCTATATAATCTTTTATTTCACTACTCTTTGGTGCTATATAATCTGATAAACAAAGGTACGTGTTATCTTTTTTCTCCTCTTGTTGTCTAAGAAGATTAAAAGTGGTTACCTCTGAATTATTATAAACTTCAATATTATCACCTACAGAATTAGCTTGAAAAATACCAAAAGCTGCATTTGCTTTTAGGATATTTTCACTTTCTATTTTATCAAGCATCTTTTCAGCTTCAGCTAATAATTTTTTAGCTTCTTCACCGTATTTGGGATCTTCAAGTATTTGTGGATATGGCATTCCCATATCCCAGCCTATGAAGAAAAAGCTCCAATCTATATACTTCCTTAATTTTCCTATAGGAAAATCTATGAATTTCTTTATACCTAACATATTAGGTTTATCTATTTGTTCCTTATCCCACTCTATCTTGAAGTTATTTTTTCTTGCATAATCTAATGGAATAAATTTTCTTGGCACTTTGTTGAAAAGTTCTCTTATTTTTTCATATTCTGCTTCTAAAGCTTTAAGATATTCGGATTTTTTATCTTTATTTAAAAGATACTTCGCGGCCTCAACAGCTTTTGATGCATCGGTTGTATGAATTACTCCACCTGAGTATTTTGGTGCAATTTTAATTGCAGTATGAGCTTTCGAGGTTGTTGCTCCACCAACCATTAGTGGAATTTTAAAGCCCTGCTTTTCCATCTCTTCAGCGACAGTTGCCATTTCTTCTAGAGAAGGAGTTATAAGGCCGCTTAAAGCGATAATATCTGCATTCTCCTTTTTAGCTGTCTCTAAAATAACTTCTGTAGGCACCATTACCCCTAGGTCGATGACCTCAAAGTTATTACATGAAAGTACCACTGATACAATGTTTTTTCCTATATCATGAACATCACCTTTTACAGTTGCAAAAACTATTTTTCCTGCACTAACACTTCCACTGCTGCTTTTTTCTTCTTCTAGATATGGCATTAAAACTTCAACAGCCTTCTTCATAACTCTTGCACTTTTTACAACCTGAGGTAAAAACATCTTTCCGACACCAAAAAGTTTGCCTACTTCATTCATACCATCCATAAGAGGTCCTTCTATTACCTCTAAAGATTTGCTATATTCTGTTCTTACTTCTTCAACATCCTCTTTAATATATTTATCTATACCTTTTACTAAGGCAGTTTTTAATCTCTCTTTAACATTTTCGTTTCTCCAAGCTTCTTTGCTCTCTTCTGCTTTGTTGTAAGCTTTGTTGTAGGTTGCTGCGAATTCCAAAAGCTCCTCTGCTGCATTTTCACTCTTATTAAAGATAACTGCTTCTACTTTTTCAAGTAAAGCTTCATCAATTTCATCATAAATCTGTATCATTCCAGGGTTTACGATACCCATATCCATTCCAGCTTTAATTGCATGATATAAGAACACTGAATGCATAGCTTCCCTGATTACATTGTTACCTCTAAAGGCAAAGGAAAGATTACTTACACCACCGCTTACTTTTGCATAAGGTAAATTTTCTTTTATCCACTTAGTTGCATTAATAAAGTCCACGGCATAATTATTATGTTCTTCTATTCCTGTTGCAATTGTTAGAATATTAGGATCAAAAACTATATTTTCTGGAGGAAATTTAACTTCGTTTACTAAAATATCATAAGCTCTTTTACAAATGCTTATCTTTTTCTCATAAGAATCTGCCTGCCCATTTTCATCAAAAGCCATAACAACAGCTGCTGCTCCAAAGTCTTTTATAACTTTAGCCTGTCTTTTAAATTCCTCTTCTCCTACTTTAAGACTTATGGAATTTACTATTGGTTTTCCTTGAAGTGCTTTAAGTCCAGTTACAAGAACCTGAAACTTAGAAGAATCTATCATTACTGGCACTTTAGAAATTTCAGGTTCACCTGCTAAAAGTTTAAGAAAATTATCCATCTCCTCTTTTGCCTCTAAAAGAGCATCATCAAAGTTTATGTCTACTACTTGAGCTCCATTTTGAACCTGATCTTTTGCGATAGATAAAGCCTCTTCGTAATTTTTCTCTCTTATTAATCTTGCAAATTTCGCTGATCCTGCAACATTTGTTCTTTCACCAATATTTATAAAATTATTTTCCTTATTTGCTCTAAGGGCTTCTAAACCGCAATAAACTGTTTCCTTTTCAACATCAGGTATCTTTCTAGGAGGTATATCCTTTATAGCTTCACTTATTGCTTTTATATGATCTGGCATTGTACCACAACAACCACCGACAATATTTAGACATCCATCCTCTGCTAAGCCTTTTATTAAAGCAGCTGTATCTTCTGTTTTTTCATCATATTCACCAAAAGAATTTGGAAGTCCTGCATTTGGATACATGCTTATAAATCTATTTTGAGTTTTTGAAAGATATTTTACAAATGGTATTAAATCTTTTGCTCCAAAAGAACAATTTAAACCTATTGCAATTATACTCTCGTCTACCATAGTATTTACAAATGCTTCTAAAGTCTGCCCTGAAAGAATTCTTCCGCTTTTATCTGCAATAGTCCCAGAGATTATTACAGGTAACTCCTTGCCTTTCTCTAAAAATGCAGACTTCGCTCCCATAAGCGCAGCCCTTGCATTTAATGAATCAAAAATTGTTTCTATAAGAATTAAATCTACTCCTCCATCAATAAGCCCTAAAACCTGATCTTTATATGCTTCCTTCAATTC
>JAEZKY010000364.1 GCA_023435985.1 Bacillota bacterium
GTATTAACTACCTTTGTATAATGTTTTCTAGGTAAAGTAGATCTATAAGCTCTTAAGAGAAATACAGCTTCTTCTGAATTACCTTGTGCCTGCTTAATTGCAAGAGCAGCTAGCTCTTCTGAATATAAGCTGCTTTCTGACATAACCTGATCAATTAATCCTTTCATCCCAGCTTTTATTTCATTGATGTTTAATATTTCACCTTCCTTGAGCCTTTCATAATTTAATCTTTTAATAGACTCTTCTATAGCCTTAGTTCCACCTTTTACAGCTACATAACCCATATTTTTGTTTCACCACCTATTTTTTTATCTGAGTAGTTCTTGGCAGACACATTACATTGGACTCTTCATCTAGTAAAATCATGTCAATCCCAAGAGGATATTCTATATTCTTTTTCTCTCTTTCACCTAACCAGTCACCTTTAATTTTGACTTGCATATAATTTTCTTTCTTAATTCCAGGACCTGTTAACATCAGTTCCTTATTGCCACTTATTTCCTCTACTTCAACAACAATTGTGGCAGATTTGTGAGGGTCTATTAAATCTCCTATCTTTGCAGCTTTAAAAGTTTGTTCCACCATATCTTCATCCGCATCCTTCATGATAAATATAAAATCTGCTTCTTCTAAGCTCGTATATTTTCCATAAGTAAGCTGGTTAACTAATTTGCTTATTTTTTCTTCCTCGTGAGAAACTATTTTAAAACTTACCTCAGCATCTAATAACATGTACATCATAATTAGAGTTGACCTTGAAAAATCAGCATCAATATCAACTTTTTCTATTTGACAAGCTAAGTTTTCTATACTTCCGGGTCTTGACATGCAATTTAATACCTTTCTATATGAAGTTTGTATGTCATGAACTAAATCCAACATAATATATCCTCCTCCTGTTTCTAAAATCTCAGACAAACTATCTTAATTTTTAGTTATCCATTGTAGCAAAATTTACTTTTGTTTTTAAAACCCGAGAATTATATTTATGCATTTCTTCATCGATTCTCTTTTCTTCATCTTCTAAGAGTTTCTGCCAGCTTTTTGTTTCTTCCAAATCTGCATTATATGCAGCATCTATAACAGCTAACCAATATGAAAGTTCAGTTTCATTTCCTCTTACTATGCCAATTCCTAGTTTTCCATTAATCTGTACCTTTGCTTCAGTAACCAATACTTCTCCTAGGTAAAATAATGACTTCTGTGCCTCTTCCCGCATTTTTGTCATTACAAGTCCACTATTAGGTTCCTCTATTATTTTTACTTCATATTTTCCGCGTATCTCTATAAACATTTTTTTTGCAATTTCAGTTGAACCTTTGATTAAGATCTCCGTTCTACGTCTTCTATTCATTTTCATACCTCCCAGTTGAATCCTTAGGCATATTTAATAGAATATCATGTCAAATAAATTAGCATACAGACTTATTATTTTTTTAATTATGCCTTAAACTCACTTACAACTTGATTATATCTTGTTGCCAAGTTGCGTCACGTAAAGTTTAGGTAAACAGCGTTAATACCATGTAAAATAAACTGTCGCTTATTTTACAAAACTTTATAAAAATTCATTATAATTTCCCTATTCAAATTAAAGACATAAATAAATCACAGTTTATAAATATTAAAAGAACAGAGAATAAGTCAGAATCTTAATTCCCGACTTATTCTCTGCTTTTTATTTGCCTATGTTTCAATACAACATTATATAAAAGCTTATATTCCAAGTTTATTCTCTTTTATCTCTTCTCCATTTAAATTCATAGAAAATTTATAATGAAATTTATTCATACCTTGTCTCTCATAAAACTTATGTGCTTTTAATCTCAATTGATTACTACAAGCCTCAATTTGCAGACATCCATTATCTTTAGCAATTTCAGATGCTCTTTGAAAAAGTTCCTTTCCAACGCCTTTAGAACGGAATCTCCCCATTACTGCCAATTCCATGATTTCTGCAATTTTTTCTATATGGTGAAGTTGATACTCTATACGAAGATTTAAACATCCTATGATGAAACCATCCTCTTCTGCTACAATACTGAAAAATCTATCATCTTCAAGATAATCATGAAAAATATGCTCGAATTTTCTATAATCCAATTCCCTGCTTTCCATATCACAAATTAAATCATAAACATTTTTTATATCAAACAATTTTGCATTTCTTATAATCATTTTTATCACCCCTCCTCATTTCTTATAGTTAACATATAATTTATCCTTTTTAATATATTGTAATAAATTATGCATATGAAACTATATATTTAAAACAATCAGTTCTATAAAATATCTTTGTATGCTGAAGAATCTTGCCTGTGTTCTCATCAATAGAATTGCACTCTAAAATAAGAAGAGGCACTAGATTTGAGCACTCCAAGATTTCTCTTTCTACAATTGTAGGAAAAGAAATACTTATAATGCTTTTATCTGTATTGAAGGTACTGTAACCCTTACTTCTATAATATTCAAACATAGACTCTATATATTTCCCTGATTCATCTATATCATTAAACAATGATTTTGCTACATAAGAAACATGCAATGCCATAGGCTTGTCATCTATAATTCTAAGCCTTCCTATTTCATATACTTCATCACTTTCACTAACACATAATTCGTTATAAATTTTTTGATTGTACTCAATTTTTCTGCAATAAATATTTTTTGACTTAAAATTATATCCTTTATCAAGCATCTTTTTACTAAAGCTTTCTTTTCCTGATAAAAAAAGTTCAATTTGCTGGCGCCTGCCTTTAACATATCTTCCCTTTCCCTGTTTAGAATATATATATCCCATTTGCTCCAGTCTCTCATATGCTTTTCTTACTATAATTCTAGGAACCCCATAATTATCAACCAATTCATTTTCAGATGGTAATTTTTCATTAGCTTTATATTTACCGCTATTAATATCTAACATTAAATTGTCAATAATTATAGTTTCAATACTATCTTCCATAATTAACGATGCTCCTTAAAATCTATTATTAATTAATCTTTACATATCTTAATTTTACTTTACCTTTGTTAGGAATCCATTATGTTTTCGTTAAATATATTCAAAGATGAGTATTTAAACTATGCTTAATTCTACTCTAGAAGCCTATAACTCCTTTTAGTATAAAAAATAGGATAGGTATAAATAAGGCTGGCAGCATATTTAACGTTTTACAATCTTTTATTTTTAAAATACTAATTCCAGAACTGACTATTAGAACTCCGCCAACAATTGAAAGTTCTCTTATTAAATCATCTGAGAAAAATGCGCCTGATAGAAAATTAGCTGTCAAATAAATTCCTCCTTGCCACATAAATAGAATAGGCGCTGCAAATATCATCCCTATTCCATATGTAGATGCAAATACCATTGAAGTAACTAAATCTAATGTAGCATTGGTAAACAAATAAGTATTATCTCCATAAATGGCACTCATTACTGGACCTAATATAGATAATGTCCCAATACAATAAAGCAATATTCCTGTTGATAGTCCTTGTCCAAGGTTAGACTTGGAATATTTTTCTATAACTTTTTGAAACTTTTCATCAATATTTAGTATAGAACCTATGAAACAGCCAATTGCAAGACTTACTATAAACAATACTGGATAATTA
>JAEZKY010000373.1 GCA_023435985.1 Bacillota bacterium
AAGATAAGCAATAATATTGGTAGAGAAGTGCTTGAAGATATCTTTAATGAAAATAAAGATCCAATGAAAGTAATTGAAGAAAGAGGACTTATTCAAATAAGTTCATCTGATGAAATAGAAAAAATAGTTGATGAAGTAATTGCAAATAATCCTCAATCTGTTGAAGATTATAAAGCAGGTAAGACTCAAAGTGCTGGATTCCTAATGGGGCAAGTAATGAAAATATCAAAAGGAAAAGCAAATCCAAAGGTTGCAAAAGAGCTTGTAGATAAAAAGCTTAGTGAATTATAAGAATTAGGATAAATTTATATAGTAGAGATTATACATTAAATTTTAAAAGCATGATCTCTTACTCAGTTATTTTAGAAAAATTTCTCTAACTTTTTCATAATTAGGTTATATAAATAATATTTCTAGATGAAAATAATACTTGTACATGGTATAATTAAATTATTAAAACACAAGATTTAGAAAGACAGAGGATTAAATTTATGGAAATAAAAATTGAAATTCCAATATTTAAAATATTAGCTATATTATGTTCAGGAGTATTAGGTTATTTAGTTGGATTATTTATATATAGTTAAAATAAAGATTAAGGTTTAGCATTACACGAAATTGCAAGACTAAAAAGAATAATAAAATATAAATGGACATAATTGTTAATAGACTAAGGAGTTATAAAGCTTCTTGGTCTTATTTTTTTATTCTTTACATAATCATGTCAATTTTGTATAATTTATTATATGAAAGGGGTAGATATTAGTGGAAGAAATAAATATAAGGAATATACTAAACACTTATAAGAAGTTTAGCAAAAGGCAGAGTGAGATATTAGGGAATCTTGCTAAGAAAAAAGAATATTATACATTTGATGATTTGCAGAAAGAACTTCAAGAGGATGAGGAAGCAAAAAAATTACTAGAAAAGATATTATTAATAGTAAATGGAGAGTATGAAAAAGCGGGTGTATATAAATCTAAATCTGCATCAATTAATAATAACAATAATGATAATATAGAAGAAGTAGAACTGTATATGTAAAAATTTGATTGAACTCTATTAATTTAGGGTTCTCTTATTGTTTATAGAATTATACTGTTTTGTGTCTAATTAGTTAGGCACATGAAAGAAAATAGCAAGTTCAAAATTAGATGTGACAAATTGATTTCATCTAAAAAACAATTGAGAGAAATTTTGTGTGATTGCTAATATTAAGTGGTTCACATTTGTACTATCTTTATTTTTGTAATAATTTCCTCAAGATAGTATAATTAAAATGATTACTATTTTAAGGAGATGAGTATAATGAAGAAAATATTTATTAAAAAAATAATGTGTATAGGATTATTAACAGTTAGCTTATTAGGATTTGGGTCTATAGGGGCAAGTGCTGAATGGAAACAAGATAGTGTTGAGTGGTGGTATTCAGAAGGTAACTCATATGATACAGGATGGCAATACATAGCTGGAAATTGGTATTATTTCTATAGTGATGGGTATATGGCTAAAAGCCAATTCATAGGAAATTATTATTTGGGTTCTGATGGAGCATGGACAGCAAATATACCTTCTTGGGTTAAGAGTACAGGTGTTATCAGCGATAATAGCAGAATGGTCTATGTAAGTATTGGCGGTACTAAGTATTATAGAACACCTAATTTTAACGGCGATACAACAAGAGAACTGACTTTAAATGAAGCTAAAAAACGTGGGTATCAGCCAGATAGTAGATCTTGGGGCATAAGTGGTAACTAGTATAAAAAAGAATATATAATGCGATAAATACTGAATACAGGTTCTTTAGTTATTTGCTAGAGACCCTGTATTTTTTAAATAGAAATGTATTTTCAGACACTTCCTAATTATCTTCGTCCTTAAGTTTTAGTACCTTATCCAAGCTTTCAAAGACTGATTGATCATAATCCTGATGTATAGAAACATCAAGGACATCATATAATTTTTCTAATTGTTTAATAATCTGCTCTAGAACAGAATCATTTTTAACGAGGAGAAACATTTTGCTTGTTGAGCCATCTCCAATTTGTGCACATAAAATTCCTTCAAGATTGAAAGCACGACGTGCAAAAAGTCCAGTAATATGACTCATCACTCCGGCATGATTTCTAACATGCAACTCAATAAGGTAGAAATTAGTGTTAATCATTTTAATTTTCACTTCCTATCATTTCTATATTTGATTTACCCGGAGGAACCATTGGAAAAATATTTTCTGTTTCGTCTATAGTTACGTTGATTAAGCATGGACCTTCCATTGATAACAGCTCTTCTAATTTTTCTAAGGGTTTTTCTTCACTGCCTAAATCACAGGACTGTATTCCAAAACCATCAGCAATAATTTTAAAATTTGGATTGGAAATAAAATGTGAAGCTATATAATGTTCGTTGTAAAATAATTGCTGCTGTTGACGAACTAATCCTAAGTGATGATTATTTAAAATTATTACTTTCACATTGAGATTAAAATCTGAAAGAGTAGCGAGTTCTTGAATATTCATTAGAATCGAACCATCTCCACAAAAGCAGATTATTGTTTTGTTTTTATTTATCAATGCTGCTCCTATGGCTACAGGAAGTCCAAATCCCATAGTTCCTAGTCCGCTAGATGCTAAGTAGGTCTTTGGATGAGTAAAAGGATATCTTTGAGCCACCCACATTTGATGCTGACCAACATCTGTAGTGATAATAGTATTATTGGGAACTACAGTACTTACAAAAGGAATTATGTTAGCTGGATGCAAATGATTTTTATAAGATTGAAGAGGATATTTTTCTTTAAAGCATTTAACTCTATTAATCCAAGAATTTCTATTTTTTTCTTCAATGTGAGATAATATATCCTCCAGAAAATCATTAACGTCTGCCACCATAGATAAGCTAGCGGTTTTAACTTTATTTAATTCTGAAGGATCAATATCAATATGAATTATAGATGCATTTGGACAGAAGTTTTCTATATTTCCAGTAGCTCTATCATCAAATCTAACACCTAATGCTAGAATTAAATCAGCTTCGTTTAATAGGTAATTAGTAAATGGTGCCCCATGCATACCTAACATTCCAAGGCTTAATTCATCATCGCAGGGAAAAGCACCAAGTCCCATAAGACTCAAACACACAGGTATGTTGCTTTTTTTAGCAAATTCATATAAATTCTGTGAAGCATTTGAGTTTATTACACCGCCGCCTGCATAGATTATTGGCCTTTTTGAATTATTAATTAACTCTGCCATGCAGTATAAAGTAGAGCCCTTAAGATTCTTTCGAACAGAAACGATATTATTTTCAGTATCAGAAGGAAAAACATCTAATTCTATAACTTCTGTTTGAATGTCCTTTGGAATATCAATTAAAACTGGACCAGGTCTGCCTTCTGATGCAATCTTGAAAGCTTCCTTTATTACTGTGAAAAGTTCATGTATATTTCTAACAAGGAAATTGTGTTTAGTAATGGGGATAGTTAAACCATATGCATCTACTTCTTGAAATGCATCTGTTCCTATTGCAGATAGAGGAACTTGACCTGTTATTGCAACAAGTGGAATAGAATCAAGTTTAGCATCTGCAATAGCAGTCAATAAATTTGTTACACCAGGACCAGAAGTGGCAAAGCATACACCAACCTTATTTGTACTTCTGGAAATTCCTTGTGCAATGAAACCTGCACCTTGTTCATGGCGAGCTAGTATATGTTCTATCTTACTCTTATATAATGCATCATAAAGTGGAAGATTAAATCCACCTGGAACGCCTGATATATACTCTACACCTTCATCTTCTAATAATTTAATAACAATTTCAGCACCATTATATTTCAAAGTAATCACTCCTTCGCATAAATACAAAATAATTTAGATAATAATAACTTATGAAGCAGATTAAAAATTTAGTTGTTAATTCTCCTGAATAGAATGAAATCCTAAACGAATAAGATTTATTTTTATTCGTTTTCTATACGGAATCTAAGTAGATAGCTTTTTTCATAAGGTATACCTCTAGGGGTACAATGTGCACAGATTTTACTTATTATAAATTTATAAAGAATAAAAAAACTCTTAATCCTAATGTTAATAGGACGAAGAGTTAATCATCGCGGTACCACCTAATTTTGTAAATTAAATACACACTCATTATAATACAGGCTAAAATATAACCAATATTATTGCTTTTTTAACGGTAAGCAATCCGTTTAAGTCTACTCTCAAATAGATTTCGATTAAAAACTCCAAGGCTACATTCCATATATAAATCATGAGAATTTGCAGCAGACATTCTCTCTCTTTGTTTCAATAATATATGTACTCTTCCTTTTCACCGTTTTTAGCTATTAAGTTTATATTTATTATATTCAAAACAATATCGCTTTGTCAATAAAATTTCAAAAATTCTGACAAATTAAATGATACTTAAATTAAGAATTAATAGCGTAGAAATTATACAAGTAGTTTTAATAAAAAATTAATACTTGGCTAGTAAAATAATTTTTGACATCTTTGCATATTTTATAATTAATTTTAAACCCTAATATCTTTAAATTAGTAGGATATATATTAGGCTCATTAAAAATGATATTGATTACAAAAATTAAGGAAATTACTAAAATCTTATGATATAATTACAATGCATGTAGTATGAAAAATTAGACATATTTTATAGGAGAACTTTAATGGTAAATCATAAGGGTACAAAGAAATTAGAAACAGATAATTTTATATTAAGACCATTTAATTTGCAAGATGCTGTAGACATGTATTATAATTGGGCTTCTGATAGAGAGGTTACTAAATATCTTACATGGGAAGAACATTATGATATAAATAAAACTAAAGCAGTAGTTGCATTTTGGGAAAGTTGTTATATTAATAAGGATTATTATAATTGGGCTATAGAAGATAAAATAAGCGGCAACGTAATTGGCAGTATTAATCTTATGAACATTGATAATATAAGTGAAAATTGCGAAGTTGGATTTTGCCTTGGAAAAAAATTCTGGAATCAAGGTATAATGAAAGAGGTTCTACTTCGAATAGTAAATTTTGCATTCAATGAAATTAAATTTGAACGTATCACTGCTAGGCGCCATATAGATAATATATCTTCTGGAATGGTATTAAAGAAATGCAATTTTATTTATGAAGGAACCTTGCGAAAGATTCTCAAAGATAGTAATGGAGTACTTGTAGATTGTAAATATTACTCTATATTGAAAGCTGAATATTTGAATATAAACTAAATAGAAGAAATTAATATATAATGGAGCAGCTGCCTTTTCGAATCTGCTCCATTATATATTAATTTCTTATGTATTGAGATGTAGTACATAAGAAATTAATAATATCATACTATAGGAGAATAGAATCACTTTAAATAATAAATATTATGTAAAGTAAAGTGATACAAAACCTTAATTTATAGTGTAGATATTAAACTTAAAAAATTAAATAAACCATAGTTTAAATTAAAATAACATATGATAATGGATTATTAAATAAATACAATTTAATAACATATGTAGCTAATTGAAAATTGGGCATTATATTTTTAAAGGAAGCATCCGAAACTTTATAAATAATACTTCTTATTTAAACAATCATATTAATTTTGTGGTAAATATTTCCTGAGAAATATTTACAAATAAACTTATTAGGTAAGCTGGCTATGTATATTTTATTTTTAATTTTGGATTGTAAGATTACTATGTTAAAATATAGAGTATACAATTGCAAGAAGGAGTTTAAAATAAATGAATATAATTACTTTAGAAAAAATTAGCAAAAGCTATAGCGATAAGGTATTACTAAAAGATGTATCTTTAGGAATCAATGATGGCGATAAAATAGGATTAATAGGAATAAATGGTGCTGGAAAATCCACATTTTTGAAAATAGTTTCTGGTAAAGAGGAATTTTACGATGGAACAATAACAAAAGGTAAAAATGTAAGAATTGAATACTTAGATCAGAACCCTTATTTTGATAAAGATGCAACTATTTTAGAACAAGTATTTAAAGGTGATACAAAAGAAATGAAGCTCCTTAGAAATTATGAGGAGTTATTAGATAGAATTAATTTATGTGCAAGTGAAGAATTTGATTCATTAAATAACGAGTTGATTAAACTACAAAGCGAAATTGATTCGTTAAATTTATGGGATATGGAAAGTGAAGCAAAAACTATTCTGACAAAACTTGGAATAAAAAATTATTCTGAAAGGATAGGCAACTTATCTGGAGGGCAGAAGAAGAGAATTGCTCTTGCATGTGCTCTCATTACTTCATGTGACCTTCTTATATTAGATGAACCTACTAACCATTTAGATTCTGATTCTATTGAGTGGCTTGAAGAATATCTTAATGGGAGAAAAGGTGCTCTTTTAATGATTACTCATGATAGATATTTCTTAGATAGAGTTACAAACAGGATTATTGAATTAGATAGAGGATCATTGTATTCATATCCTGGTAATTATACTGCATTCCTCGAAAAGAAAATTGAAAGAATTGAAACTGAGCAAGTACAGGAAGAAAAGAAAAATGCACTAATACGAAATGAGTTAAAATGGGTTAGACGTGGTGCAAAGGCAAGAAGTACTAAGCAAAAAGCTAGACTTCAAAGGTTTGATGAACTTGTAAATGCTGAAAATATAAAGAGACAAGAAGACGTTGATATTTCTTTTGTCGGCTCTAGGCTTGGTAAAAAGATTCTTGAATTATATGATGTATGCAAGGGCTTTGGTGATAAAGTGTTAATCAAAGATTTTAGTTATACATTTCTTAGAAGTGATAGAGTTGGAGTTATTGGAAAAAATGGAGTTGGTAAGACAACTTTAGTCAATTTACTTAGAGGAAAGATAGAATTAGATAGTGGAACAATAGAAATTGGTGACACTGTTAAAATAAGCTGCTTTGCTCAAGATAATAGTAATATGGATCCAAAACTCAGAGTGATTGATTATGTTAAGGAAGGTGGAGAATACATTCCAGTAGAGGATGGCACAAAAATAACTGCCTCGACCATGTGTGAAAGGTTTTTATTTGATAGTACAATGCAGTATACACCAATTGAAAAATTATCTGGTGGTGAAAGAAGAAGACTGCATTTGCTTAGAGTGCTTATGGAATCACCTAACTTTTTAATACTTGATGAGCCAACAAATGATTTAGATATAGAGACCCTTAACATATTAGAGGATTTCTTAGATAAATTTATGGGAGTTATTATTGTTGTATCTCATGATAGATATTTTTTAGACAGGATATGTAATAAAATATTTTCCTATGAAGGTAATGGTTACATAAGAGAATATAATGGTAATTATAGTGATTTTCTAATTTCAAAAGAAATTGAGAAAGCTAAAGATATAATCGATAATAAGAGTGATAATGCAAAGAATGATGATAAGAATAAAAACTATAAAGATAAAACTAAGGACAATAAACCTAAGTTTACTTTTAAGGAAAAAAAGGAATATGAAACAATAGATGAGGATATTTCAAAATTAGAGGAAAATATAAAAGAATTAGATAAAGAAATGAGCAAAAACTCTTCGAGTTATGGTAAGCTTAATGAACTTATGAAGGAAAAAGAAGAAGTACAAAAGGAATTAGATAGTAAATATGAGAGATGGGAATATTTAAGCGGAATAGCCGAAGCAATTGAAGCATATGAAGGAAAATAAGATATTTTACATATTTTGAGTAAAAAAGGAGGAATAAGAGAATATTTTTATATTATTCTCTTTTATGCAAGGTGGAAATACATGTTTTTTTAAAAGGAAAATCGGAACCTACTATTTTTAAAGGTGAGCGGATAGATATTTTAGATATTGAGCTTCAAGGAAAAAAGTATAAACAAATAAGATATTTTAGAAAGGGAGTTTCTAAGTCGCAATATATTAGTATAGATTTGATAAAACACATTAAAGAAGTTACAAAATAAAAATGCAGGTGGTAAAATTGATAAAACAAATATTGCTAGAAGGTTTTAATAAAAATATATCAAATTCAGCTCTTATTAAAGGTCAAAGAGTATTAAAAAATGATCTAGTAAGAGAGATAAATGTTAATGTGGATAAGGACTACATTAAGATTAGCTCTGATGTAGTATCAGAAAGCCTTCTCAGTGAATATTCATGTAAACTTGAAATTGATAATGCAACAAAAGAAGTTATAGGCACTCATTGTAGTTGTTTGGAATTTGAAAAAAATGAATTCTTAAAAGATAATTATTGCTGCAAACATCTAATAGCTACTTTTTATACATTTTTACAAAATATTGATGAGGATGCAGAGTTAAGAAATAAAATTACAAATAATCTTAAAGAAAATAAAGTTAAAAGTAGTAAGGATAATGGAGAAGATTTATTATCTGTACTTATAGGAGATACTGGAAAGGATAAACTTAAATTTGAGATTACTATTAATAAAAATAATTGGTCTTCAAAACTTCAAGTAGAATTTAAAATCGGATTGAAAAGCAGAAGTAATAAGATGTATATCATTAAAGACATAAATCAATTTTTAATAGCTCTATATAATAGAGTCCCAATAAAATATGGGAAGGAATTTAGTTTTGATATAAAAACACAATGCTTTTCTTATGAGGATAAAAGGTTAATAAAATTTATTAATAACATAAAAAACTTAGAGCAGCATGATAGAAATTTTAGGCGTTCTCAAGATAAATTAATAGATGGTAAGTTTTTAACACTTCCAGACATGATGGTCAAAGAATTTTTATATATTGTGAAGAAGAATAGGATATTTTTAGGTGATGGCTTTTTCTATAGGATATTAGAGTCAGAAGTAATAGAAGAGGATATCCCTATTCCTCTTAGCTTAAAAAGTCAAAAGGATGCTATAGTTTTAGAGGCGGCAAGTGGTATGCCAGAGACTTTAACCCAAAATGAAGATGTATTTTTATATGGGACTTCTATTTATATTCCATCAGTAGAACAATGTGAAAGATTAGCACCTTATCTAAAAATTTTTAAGGCTACAAATAAAATAAGTTTCAATAAAAATAAGGAAAGTAAAGTATTAAACGAATTAATACCATCAATTCAAAAAGTTACAAGTGATTTTTCATTGTCTAAAGAAATTCGAAACAAAGTAGTTATTGCTCCAGTTAATTTCAAATTCTATTTTGATAGAGATAAAGATATTGCTTTATTATTTAAAGTATCTTATGAAGGTCATGAATTTAATTATTTTGAAGAATATAAAGGAAAGATTATTTATAGAGATACTAATAAAGAGCATGAAGTATTTGGCCTATTAAAAAGTCTCGGATTTGAAGAAGTTAATGGAAAATTGTATTTTCTAAGGGATGATGAGGACGCTTTTAAATTCTTTAAGTATGAAGTAGAAAAACTTCAGAGATATGGAGAAGTCTTCTATTCTGAAAGATTTAAAGGAATAAAAGATATAAATAAATCTGACTTTAAAGGTGAAGTTAGAAAAGGAAAATTTAATTATTTTGAGTTTGAATTTAATATTTCTGATATATCAGAAGAAGAAACTGCAAAAATACTTAGAAGTTTTAGAGATAATTTAAAATATTATAAGCTTGAAAATGGAGAATTTTTAGATTTAGAAGAAGCTTCTATAAAAGAGGCCTTAACCTTAATGGACAATCTGCTTTTAGAAGAAGAATTAGTTAATAATAGAATTAATGTACCTATGAATAAAGGAGCTTATCTTGAAGATTATCTAGATGAAAAAGGCTTAAGATTTATACAAAGCTGTGATGAAATTAAGGAACTTAAAAACAGGCTTGGAAACATAGAAGGAAAAACATTTCAACTGCCACATGGACTTCAAGCTAAGCTTAGAGAATATCAAAAGGAAGGATATAATTGGCTTAGAACACTGGATTATTTGAATTTTGGAGGAATACTAAGTGATGAAATGGGGCTTGGAAAAACGCTTCAGACAATAACACTTTTACTCTCAAAATCAAATTCTAAAACACTAATAGTAGCACCTACTTCTTTAATTTATAATTGGAAGAGTGAATTTAAAAAATTTGCACCATCAATGAAAATAGGAATATCAAATGGCAATAAGGAAGAGCGAGAAGTACTAATTAAAAATTATGAGAACTATGATGTAATTTTAACAACTTATAATTTATTAAGGCGTGATATAGAGTTATATAATATGGAATTTGATTATTGTATTTTAGATGAAGCTCAAAATATAAAAAATCAGACATCGTTAAGTGCCAAATCTGTTAAAGATATTAAAGCGAAGAATAGATTTGCCCTTACAGGTACTCCAATAGAAAATTCTCTGATGGAGCTTTGGTCAATATTTGATTTTATAATGCCTGGATATTTATATAATGAAAAGAAGTTTACAACACGATATTATAGAAGACTTGAAGAAGGCCCTGAAATATTAGAGGAATTAAATAGGCTTGTGAAGCCATTCATATTAAGAAGATATAAGAAAAATGTTATTAAAGAATTGCCAGATAAAATAGAAAAGAGATTATTAGTACCGTTAAGTGATGAGCAAAAAGTAATTTATGAGACTTATGCAAATTATGTTAAAGATTTAATTCAGAAAAAAGTAGAAGATTTTGAATTCACTAAGAGTAAAATTGAAATTTTATCTTATATAACAAAGTTAAGACAAATCTGCTTAGATCCTTCAGTTACAATGGATAATTATTTAGGAACAAGTGGAAAAATAGATGCTCTTATTGAATTATTGGAACAAAGTGCAGGAGAAGGACATAAAATACTAGTATTCTCTCAATTTACATCTGTTCTTAAAAATATAGGTAGAATATTAAGAGAAAAGAACTTCATGTTCTCTTATTTAGATGGAGCAGTTTCATCGATTAATAGAATGAAAATGGTAGAAGAATTTAATAATGGAGAAAATACAGTATTTTTAGTATCATTAAAAGCTGGAGGCACAGGGCTCAATTTAACAAGTGCTGATGTTGTAATACACTTTGATCCATGGTGGAACCCAGCTGTTGAAGATCAAGCTACAGATAGAGCTCATAGAATTGGACAAAAGCATGTGGTAGAAGTTATTAAATTAATAGCAAGTGGTACAATAGAAGAAAAAATAGTTGAATTACAAGATTCTAAAAGAGAATTGATAAGCAAAATTTTAGGAGATGATTTAGGTGTAGGAGCTTTTATAAATTCATTGGATGAAGATGAAATTTTGAATTTATTTAGCTATAGCAACTAATAGAAGATTTTATAAAAATTACAATCAGGTGATTATATGATAAGTTTTATGAATGATTTAAGCATTTATTTAAGGGAAGTAAATACAGCATCTATTATTTTACGATTAACTTTAGCTACCATCTGCGGAGGAATTCTCGGAGCTGAAAGAGGAAGAAAGAAAAGACCAGCAGGTTTTAGAACTCATATACTAGTGTGTATTGGTGCAGCTATGGTCATGATAACAAGCCAATATATGACTGATATTCTTCATATGGCTGGGGATGCCAGCAGAATGGGTGCACAAGTTATAAGTGGGATTGGATTCTTAGGTGCTGGAACAATTATGGTTGTTGGAAGAAATGAAATTAAAGGACTTACTACGGCAGCAGGACTTTGGTCATGTGCATGTATGGGGCTTGCTATAGGGATAGGCTTTTATGAAGGTGCTATTATATCCTGTGGATTTTTATTTGGCGTGTTAACAATTCTTCATAGATTAGATATGTATTCGAGAACTCATTCTAAAATATTAGATGTATATGCTGAACTTAAGGATATATCTGGTGTTACGAACTTTCTTGATGTTGTAAAATCTGATGGGACTAAAATTTCAAATATAGAAGTTAGGAAATCAAATGAAATTGACAGACACATTATTGGTCTATCAATGACTTTAACATTGGATAAAAAAATTGACCATTCAGAATATATTTTGAAGCTTCATACTATTGAAAATGTATCTTCTATTAAAGAAATAATGTAATTTTTTATGGGAAAAAATACAAGAGAAAATTTAGTCTTTTTTAAATTTTCCCTTGTTAATAGTAAAAAAATAATAAGATCATAATCTAATGTATATTTTTGATTAGACATGCACATATATTTGCTTCACAATATGAAGAAACCAATAAGAGATAAGTATTTGATTAAATAAAGAAATGTTCAGTTTTAATAATTTAATAACAGAGCGTATCAAAAATAATGTTTTAGGAAGAACAATAATTATATACCTACCTTTAATAGTGATTTATATTGCCTAATCATATAAAACTAATTACAATATAGATGTATTTTATATAGAAAGGATTTATTATATTGAGCGAAATGAATTTAGATAATATAGCAATAATGAAACAAAAAGATTTAGCTGTACTTATAGAACGTTTAACAAATACAGATGGAGTTCATGATACAATGATTCCTGCATTAAACTTGATTCGTGTTTCGCAGGTATCTGAACCGTTACATTCTATTTATGAACCATCTTTATGTGTTATTGCACAAGGTTCAAAAATCGTAATGTTGGGAAATGAAACTTATCAATATGATCCTGCATCCTACTTGGTTGCTTCTGTTCACTTACCTGTTACTGGTCATATTATTCAGGCATCCATGCAATCTCCATATTTAGGATTGCGTTTAACTTTTAATTTGAATCAAATACTTGATATTATTAATGAATCAAATCAGGTACTGGATGATGCACAAGATTTAGGACATGGTATATTGATAAGCCGTACTAATGAAGATTTACTTGATGCTTTGCTAAGGCTTGTTAATCTTTTAGATACACCGGAAGATATACCAGTGCTTTCGCATTTAATCACTAAGGAAATTCTTTATCGTATTTTAAATGGAGAACACGGATATCGTATAAAACAATTTGCTATGATGGGAAGTCATTCGCAAACAGTTGTGAGGGTTATCAAATATATTAACGATAATTTTTCAAAGAATATAAAAATTGAACAGTTGGCAAGAAATGTAGGCTTGAGTCCGTCTTCATTACATAATTACTTTAAAAAGGTAACAGCGATGAGTCCGTTACAATATCAAAAAATGATACGACTTCAAGAAGCACGTCGTTTATTACTTTCAGAAGAATTAGATGCCGTAACTGTTTCTTTTAAGGTTGGTTATGAAAGTCCATCTCAATTCAATAGAGAATATGCCAGAATGTTTGGATTACCTCCTATTAAAGATAAAAAACAACGTCGAATCTCTTTGACTTCCAACTTTTAATGGATTCACTATTTGTGGTACAATGACGCAAAATCAATAGAATGAAAATAGTATAAATTTTCTTCATATAATAAAAAATAAAAATATTTTGATGCACATGATAAAAGCCTCAAGTTGTCATTTCTTGAGGTTTTTATCATGTGCATTAATAATGAAAAATAATTTGGTTAGAAAAATTAGATACTTTTAAACCTTAAAGAGAATTAGGCAATAATTTAAGAGTTCTGTGGATTTAAAAGTATCCTATTTTATCTTAAAATAATAACTGTAAAAAAGCTTATACAAAATTTAAAAGGAGGTCATTGATTATAATGAGATTAAATATAATAACTTTTTTATAATTTTAATATATAAGTTCTAAAAAAGTTAGTTCGTTTAAGTTGAATATCTTCTTACATAAAGCTAATATATAATGCGTTTCATCATTCTGAACTACATTAATTAGAACTTATATATTAAAACAGCATTAATAAATTTTGGGATTCCAAATTTATTTAGTAAGTTTCTGAATTCAATTTTACAAGGAGTGTGAAATACTTGAATATAAAAATATTAATCTTAGCAATTGCATGCTTTGTTGTTGGCACAGTAGAAATGGTGATTGCTGGTTTGCTAGGTATGATTAGTACAGATCTACATGTTTCTTTAGGAGTTGCAGGTCAACTAATTTCAGTTTATTCCTTTATATTTGCTATAGGAGGACCAATATTAAGTGCATTAACATCTAAAGTAGAGCGGCGCAAATTATTAGCTTCTGCTATGTTAATTTTCTTTATAGGAAATATTTTATCAATTTTAAGCACAAACTTTACATTACTATTATTATCAAGAGTAATTTTAGCAGCGAGTTGTTCACTGATTGTAGTTATTTCTGTTACAATTGCTGCTAATATTGTCGCTCCAGAACTAAGAGGACGTGCTATTGGTATTATTTTTTCGGGAATTATTGCATCTTTGGTATTAGGAGTTCCGCTTGGTACATTGATTGCCTCGCGCTGGGGATGGAGAATGACATTTGTTCTAATCGCTGTACTTACTTTGATATCATTTGCATGTATTCTTAGATTTCTTCCTAAGATACCAGCACAAAAAACAAGACCCTTGCAGGAACAAATTAGAAGTTTAAAGAACAAAAAAATAATTTCTGCACATTTTATTTCCATTTTCCAAATGATTGGCCAATTTACAGTATATGCCTATATTACGCCTTTTCTTCATGATACAATGGGATTATCAACTGGTATGATTAGTGTTGTTTTATTAGTTTATGGCTTGGCAGGTACAACTGGAGGCTGGATTGGTGGATCTTTATCAGATAAGTTAGGTGAAGCTAAGACGATTTATATATCACTTATAATACATGCAGCTGCTTTATTTTTGTTACCTTATGCGTCACACTCAATATACAGCCTACTAATCCTAGTGCTCTTTTGGTGTACCGTTAATATGGCAGCAACACCAGCTATTCAAAACTATCTAATAAAAACGACACCTGAAACCTCTAATATCCAATTAAGTCTAAATACATCATCTTTACATATAGGAGTTGCTGTGGGTTCGGTAGTTGGAGGTATATTAATAAATCATTTTTCCATCACTTCTAACACATGGGTAGGAGCATTAATAATTTTGTTTGGTCTATTTTCTGCAATCTACTCATTTAAATGTTCTCAAAAAAATTAAAATCATCTATTTACTTCTTAGTTAAAACATACTTTTTCTAATGTTTAAGAAGATAGATAAATTGCTTTATATATATATTAGAAGTTATAAGATAGAAGAAATTAACTTTCTTGCATGTAAAAGAACACTATTTGATAGTGCTCTTTTCATCCTTTTAAAGTATTCATACCGGTAAAAACAAATCCAATAATCTCAGAAATTAGAAGTTCTTGAGGTATTGGTCTCTTTTGAACCTCCCATTTGTAAATTACATTATAAATAGAAGTGCTCATCATTGTTGCAACTAATTGGGCTCGTATTTTTTCATTTTCAGCTAATTCAGTGTCTTTTATTAGCAATGCATAAATCGTAGAATATAGCTCACAAACTATTTTATCTCCTATTAAAGGTAAAATAGAGTCAAAACCGCATTTGCAGATGTTTTTTACCATTTCAAAGTACTCACAAACGCAAAGAATGAGGATTCGTATAGTATTCTCATTTAGATGCATCTCGCTCTGTAGCTTATTAGAAAAGATCTCAGAGAATTTCTCTACTATGACGGTGTCCAGTAGTGCATATTTATCTGTAAAATGTGCATAGAAGGTTGCACGGTTTATGGTGGCTGCGGTAGTAATATCCTTGACTGTAATGGAGTCAAAGCCTTTTTTAGTAACTAGTGAAATAAAAGCATTGATAATAAGATCACGGGTTCTTTTTACTCTAGGATTATTTATATTTACTGACATATCATTACCTCATTTAAAAGAATTTTAGTTAAACTCATACTTAAGATTTAGTGTTATGCAAGCAACACTTTATCAAATTTGTTGGTTGAAAAATATATAAGCTAATTTTATAATCATTATAAGCAACACGAGTTGTTTTTGCAATATAGGTTGCTAGAATAATTGTTTGAAATAAATATTTATTACTAGGAGGTAAATATGTCAACTATAAATCCGAACTGTAAATGTATAAATAAAAGCTGTAAAAATCATGGTAATTGTAAAGCCTGTCGAGAGTATCACAAATCACAATCATATCTTAATCAAACATATTGTCAGGCTGGTGCAGTTAAATTCATAACTAAAGGATTAATATCTAAGTTAAAGTTACATTCTTAGCAGGTAACCCAGTAATTCAACTGCGGATTTACTATAAAATAAAAAGGGTGGGAGTGTTGAAATATGAATTTAGATAATCCGATTTTCAAGAAGCCAATTATAGAGATTATAAAATCAAGAACATCTATCAGGTCATATAATGGAGTGGCTTTGGACAAAACAATAGGCGATAGCATAATAAATGTTATAAATCAGGTTAAAGCACCTTTTGGCACAAATATACGAGTTAAGCTGATAAACTCTAAAGATTCAGATTTAAAGCTTGGAACCTATGGTGTTATAAAAGGAACTTCTACCTTCATAGTCTCATCAATTTTAAAATCAGATAATGCATTAGTTGATTTAGGATATTCATTGGAAAGAGCAGTATTGTATGCAACTGATTTAAATTTGGGTACATGTTGGCTAGGTGGTACCTTTAATAAAGGTCAATTTGCAGAGGTTATGGAGCTTAAAGATAATGAAATCCTTCCAATAGTTATACCTGTGGGGTATCCTAGTGAAGCAAGAAGAGGCATGGATACTTTCGTTAGGTTTATGGTAGGTTCTAAAAATAGAAAAGCCTGGTCTAAACTATTCTTTGATGTAGATTTCAATACACCTTTAAAGGAGCTGGAAAGCTTAGAGTATTTTATTCCCATTCAAATGGTAAGGCTTGCACCTTCAGCAGCAAACAAGCAACCTTGGAGAATAATTAAAAGTTCTAATTCATACGATTTCTATTTAGAACAAAGTAAAGACTCAAAAAGTGATAGTTATAATGATATGCACAAAATAGATATGGGCATAGCTATGTGTCATTTTGAGTTAACGTCATCAGAATTAGGGTTAGAGGGGCATTGGGAGAAACTACAACTTTCCTCTCAAGATAATAAAAAATATATTATTTCTTGGGTTAGAAAATAGGGAAGGAAATTGGCTTGACGGAGTTCAAGTCCCTAAGTGTATCTAATTATATCATTAAAAATTGATTTAAGGGTATTTTTAGATATGAAAACAATTGACATCCTCTCCAGTAAAATGGAGAGGATTTTTTATGCTTTTACTATTATTAACTTAATAAAGATTTTAATATAATTCCTAATAAATTGTATATATGGTTTAGGGAAAAAATATATATTGATATTGTTCAATAAGAGAAAATTTATAAAATATAAGGAGTTAAAATTTAATTAATATAAAGATTAATGAATATTCCATTCCGACCTTTCAATCAGGTCCATATGGAATTACTGCAGGTATTGATGAAGCACTATGGTTTACGGAAAATAAAGCGAATAAGATAGGAAGAATTACTGTAAAAGGTGAAATAGAAGAATACCTTGTTCCATCACAGGATGCTGGACTTTCTATTATAGTCTCTGGAGCAAATGGAGACTTATGGTTTACAGAATATAAGGCTAATAAAGTAGGGAAAATTACAATAAAAGGTGAAATTGAGGAATATAGTATCCCAACTGCTGATTCAGGACCTTTTGGAATAACTGAAGGACCTGATGGAGCAATATGGTTTACAGAACTTACAGGGAATAAGATAGGTAGAATTTCAAATTTAGGAGAGATTATAGAATATAAATTACCTAATGATAGTTCATATCCCTCTTCTATAGCATGCGGCAGTGATGGTGCACTTTGGTTTACAGAGAATCAAGGCAATAAAATTGGTAAAATTACTATGCTCGGAGAGATTACTGAATATGTTATACCTACAATAGGTTCAGGGCCAGTAGGAATCGCAAATGGACCTGATGGTGCAGTGTGGTTTGTAGAACTAAACGGAAATAAAATAGGTAGAATTACAACAGAAGGAATTATTAATGAATATGATTTAAAAACTGTAAATGACAGACCACATGCAATTATTACTGGTAGTGATGGCGCACTTTGGTTTACTCAATGGGGAAACAATCAAATAGGCAGAATTACAACAAGTGGAGAGATTATTGAATATGAAATTCCTACAGCAAATTCAGAACCTCATGGCATAGTAGTAGGACCAGATAAAGCCATTTGGTTTGCTGAGGAATGTAATAAAATAGGTCAATTAATACTTGAAAAGGATATATTATATTATTATGTATAATAGTAATGATTCAAAAGTAAAATGGCTTACTATTATAATGGTAAGCCTGAACTTGGAAGTAATCTTTATTATAATAGGTAAACAACACTGCATCCTAAATTATTTAAACTGTATTAAATTATAAGAGTTTATTACTTATTTGGTGCAAATATTTTGATAATAACTATTTATTCTTTTTGACGATGTTAGCAAGTAAAGGTGCCCCTTATTTTAGAAATCACTTCATTGATTTAGTTACTTATAAATTAGAGGATGAAGTAAATGTTACAGAAGGAGTAAATTCAGGATTAAGGAAAGATGCTGTCAAGCAATTTCTTGGGCAAGCTATAGTAGGATTGATAGAATGGTGGTTTATAAATGGAATGCCTTTTTCTCCTGATGTCTTGGCAGAACATTTAGGAGAATTGATAGAGAGAAATCTGTAATCATTAATTTAGACTGATTCAAATCTATTTAATTATAGATAGGAAATATTAAAGGAGGTTTAGAATAATTAATAGTGAACTGTACCATAAGTAAATGAGGTTTTTTGAAAAATTTATCAAGAATGCTAAAAACATTATTGAATCGTTTCTAGTAATGTGACACGTAGAGGCGGTAATTTTGATGACGAATAGTGGTTCTAAAGTCAAGTGAGACAGGTAAGCCACAATATGTAGTGATTTTAAAGTGAAAAATGAGAAAAAATCGGGACTGAAAAATGCGTTTTTCAGCCCGATTTTTTTGCCCTGTTTATAGATGACATCCGAGATTTTCATTGGTTTCTAATTAATGCCTCAATGGAATAAGACGGTATAAAATTCTATTGTGCGAATATTTATCTAACTTGTTGGGGCACTTCATTTCTTGAGAATAACTTTTTTACTCAAAATATGAATTCCAATCCAGCATAGCAATAATAACACCTGTGCCAGAACAACAAGCCATAGTACCTGCATGTATCCACCTATAATGCAAAATATGGTATTAACCAGTGGAAAACCCAGGAATGTAAACATGATAGGAAAATCGTTTTTGTAATCCATAGAACTAATGACCTTACGATCCCAGAACTTGGTTAAGGTTAACACTAAAATTCCCACTGAAATTATAGTAAGTGCAATCAACATTACCCATTGCATATTAGAAGTTCTTGGGAAAAATGGTGCCATATAATTAAAGAAATTGGATAAAGGTGAAACCAAACAAACTACAGAAAGAATGGAAGCCAAAAACGGATATATGTAGCCAATTAGTGTACTATAGCCTTTCTTTTTATGCCACCATTCACCGATTAAAATAAATGCAGTCCAGTATCCGGCTATATAGATCCATCCTGTAAAATTCATGACAGGTTCCCCATATATGACAGGTTCACCAGGGATCGGGAAATAACTCCACCGGCCAATGATTCCTTCCGAAGTTTGAAAAATCTGTTTTACTGCGACTGGATCCAGTGAAAAGTCAAAAATCATAGCACTAAGTCCAGTAATGAAGGGTTTAGTCCATGCCGGTATATTGATCGTCTTCAAAACACGTAAAGTTGAGTAAACGATAAGAAACTCGATAATAGGAACAGTTAATGGTATATTGAATATCATTAGGATACTATGCCCATAGGCGTAAAAACCTTCACTTCCCATAAGTCCCATAGATACCGCAACATTTTCAAAGACTGCGGCGTAGAAAAAGACAAAACATATGAATTGCATTAATACAATATTTGGACGTTCTTCGTTTTTAAGTATATAGAAGACCATTAATGTTGCGATGATTAGAACTAAAATATCTTGAATAATCCATACAGGTACTATAGTTATATTTCCCATTGTGTTACCTCCATTTAAAATTATAATTTATTTGAACGTTCAAATATGTTGTATGTTAAATATATTATAATTATACATTGCTACTTAATCAACAGGCAGTTCGATAACATTACGTTCGATATCTTACAAATCAGATAAGTGTTGTTCGTTCACTGAATTATTTAGGGAAGGTAAATAAGAACAATACAATCATCTTTTAAGGTTAAGGCAAGAAAATATTTTTGGGATTTAAAATTATAGAAAATCTATGTAGTAAATGTGGAATTATTACTGAGATTATGGCTAATACTTAAAATGAAGAAGATTAAGAATTATAGGGATTCTATACGAAAACTTAACTTATACATCATACGTTAATAGTTGAAGTAGAAACCCTATGGATGATTGTGAAGATTTCAAAAGATTTTTTAAAGGACTAACAGATAGACCAAGGTTAAAAAGCAGAAGAAGGTCTAAAACATCATTCTATAATGACAATATAAAACAAAAAGTCAAAGCCAATATGTTTTTAATTGAAAAAGTGGGTGGATTAGAACAGTCGAACAAATACCAATTGGTGTTAAGTATACGAATCCAAGAGTGAGTTTTGATGGTAAGTATTGGTATGTATCTGTAGAAAAAGAACTACTAGTAATGGAAATAACAACTGAATCAATAGGCATAGATGTTGGAATTAAAGAACTAGCTATATGCTCTAATGGAATGACTTTTGAAAATATAAATAAAACACGATTAGTTAAGAAATTAGAAAAAAGATTACGTAGGTTGCAGCGCAAAATATCAAGAAAATATGAGTTAAATAAAGAAGGGAGGAAGTTTGTCAAAACTAGCAACAGTATAAAACTTGAAAAGCAGATTAGATTACTTCAATGAAAGTAGTATATTCTTTTAGAATTACAAAATCGGACACATTGAACAGGGAATTAAACAAGTTTTATAAGGTTTTGGCAACTGTATTATGGCATACGAAAAAGCAGACCGCCGGGTGAAATATACAAAAATGATTATAAAAAACAGTTTACTGGAACTTATGAAAGAGCGTCCCATCACCAAAGTTACAGTGACAGATATATGCAAAAAAGCAGATATCAATCGCAATACTTTTTATTCACATTATGCGAATCAGTTTGAACTTCTTTCAAATATTGAAGGTGAGTTATATGAAGAAATCAGACAGGTTGCGGAACGTACTTTGAACCTTGAAACTTATGAAAAACTATCATATGAAATTTGTAAGTATATAAAAGCAAATAGCAATATATGTGGGGTATTATTTTCAGAGAACGGGGATAAAGAATTATTGAAACGTATTATTTATATCAGCCACGAATTAAATATTGAGAAATGGAAGAAGGAAGAAAAATATATTGATCAAAAACTATTTGATAATTGGTACACATTTACCGCATATGGCACTATAGCCGTAATAGAAAAGTGGGTAAATAGTGGTATGAAGGAAAGTCCAAGTAAAATTGCAGCTTTTATTAATAAAGCGACAGAAGCAGTATCGAAAGATTTTTATTGATACTCCCGTTCATTATGATAACCGATAAATTGTACAATAACGAAAGAACAAAAGGGCGTTTGCTTGGATCTATAAACACAGTGAAGATAAGCATGGGACTATTGTTAAAAAGGGAGCATTAACATAATTTAGTCTTTATTGAAATACCGTATTATTCAGATGAATTTGCGGTATTTTTTTGTACAAGTAATGCGTAACTCTAATGATGATGTATATGATTTTATTTTCGTTACAGTTCGTTACGATCAAGCCGAATCAGCGTTATCAGCACTAAAAGACAATCAAAGTAAAAATATTGTTACAATGACTAATAATTCAATTGGATTTTCTTCATGGTTAGATATTGCTAGCGATAGACTTTTGCCAGCTTTTCCCGGCGCTGGCGGACAGATTAAAGATGGAATATTGTATGCTCGAATTCCACCAAAGGTTCTATTTGCTACTATGTTTGGAGAAATAAATGGTTTAATAACAGAACGTGTAGAAAACCTTGCAAAATTATTTAAAACAGCAAAACTTCCCTATGCAATTAATAAGGATATGAAATCATTTCTAATAACACATTCAGTATCAGATATTGCACTGTTGGGGAGTTTATATTTTGAAAATAAGATAATTGATGAAGAAACAGCTAGAATCAGAAAAACGGCACACAAAATAACAATCACTTTAAAAGCATATTTAAGGGCAATACAAAAAGCTGGAGTTGCTATTAATCCATCTGCATTTAAAATTATGCTTAAATGCCTAAATTTCATTCTGGATTTTCTCTTTATGATGTGGCTTCGGACTAAAATGGTAAAGGATATGATGTGCCGGATTATGCGAATAATGCAAACAACGAAGTTGTGCAACTAAATAACGATTTATTAAAATTTTTAAGTCAAAATGATGTCACAACGTAAGAATGAAAAAATGGTAAAGAAGTGTAATTGAGAGTTTATATTTCTCTGCCCATTCGAAAAAATAGCTGAAGAGCATCATAATGTTGTACTACTTCATATGAATATGGATTATCCTGAATTACCGGAAAAATATTAGAAAAAAGTTTATCTTTCGATAATGGCATATGCAAGGTTATAGCGGATTTAAAAAATAAAAAACATAGTATAATGTCCTGACAAGGTATCTTTTGATATGTTAAATTATGTAACATTTTAATAAAATTAATCATATATTGAGCTATACCAAAGATTTAGGAGGCATAGTGTGATGTACGATTTAAAAGATAAAATAAAAACGGTGGAAATAAATCTGCCAAAAGGGAAAGTAGTGATTGATCTACCGGAAGATGTACCTGTAGATGATTCAGAGATTAAAAAGATTGAGAAGCAACAAAGAGAAGCTGATCTTGGTAC